>NZ_CAWQOY010000021.1:0-13401 GCF_963896525.1 Nodularia sp. LEGE 04288 | reverse complement strand
TATGGAAATTTAATTCGCGGAAACTTTCCGCGAATTAAATCCTTTTCCTTACTCCACCCGTTTTTTATAACTCTCAATCCTTTAAACTCTTATCTCAACTTGCTTTCGGCTTATCTTAGTGCCATTCGCGTATGGGGTTTAGGGTGTACAAAAGTACAATTTTCTCTTTATCCCCCCACACCCTACACCTTATTTTTGTCAGTCATGCCCCTTTCAATAACCGTATTTACTACAGCATCTATTAATACTTGCTGGTGATTTCGCATAATTGTTGCAAATACACAAATCTTGTTTTGGCTGTGTATATTTGCAAACTGATATCTAACCACAAGGGTAGTTACCCCTGTTTTGTGCTGCCTAAATACCGAGAAACAAGCTCCCCAAGCATTTGCGCTGATTGGGGACTCATTAACTAGCCTATGGAAGCTACTCGTATGATACCGAAACCTGAAAGAGATGCCAACGGAAAAGTTAAAGGTGAGTTTTACCCACTCCAAAAAGCGGAACTGATAGCACTACACAAAGCCAAGCTGATTAATAATGCGGCCTTTGTGCATTTGGCGCTGCGTTCTGAAAATCCTTACTGCGATCGCCCTATTGAAATTTTCCCTCAAAAATTAGCCCAGCGTTGGCAGATTCCCCAAAGTAGTGTTTATGAAGCCCTTGCCAAGCTCAAAGACCAGGGGGTGATTTTAATTAATAGTGGCAAGATCATCATTGAATTTTGTCAACAAGATTCAACTATTGATTCTCAACAACAGCAAGATTCTGAGAATCCAGAATCCATTCCGAAATCCCAGAATCCATTCCGAAATCCCAGAATGGATTCTGAAATCCCAGAATGGATTCTGAAATCCCAGAAAATATTCTGAAATCCCAGAAAATCAACCTCTAGAACCTGCTCAGGGTAAAGGTTCCAACTTCTTTCAGACTATTCAGACTTATTCAGACTTTAAAGACTCTCTCTCAGAAGCAGAGAGAGAGGAATTTTGGATATTTGGGGAACAGAAGGCCACGCAGTTACCAAATCCCCCTACACTTACCCGACGTTGGATAGAGATGAACTGGCAGGAATTATCACGCCAGTGGTACAAGTCCAAGGGAAAAACGCCCCCGGCGCAAGTCTCTAAATGGGAGAATGACCCGCGCACCTGTGACTGGCTGGCAATTATTGAGGAGACAGCCAACCCCTTGCAGTTCATTGCAGGCGATTCAGAAAAGTATGAATTTGTGAAATGGTGCCGGGAGACAAAGCAATTTAGCTGGTTGAGGGAGGAATGATGATTGAAGATTTTCCACAATTTGAGCCGTTACCAGTCCGTGCAGAACAGGAGACAGGGGATAAGGAAATTTGGCAGCCATCTTGGAAATGCTATTGTTGCCAGGATACTGGGAAGATTCAGCCGCACTTAGTCAGGTTAGTTGTTCCCAATTATGACTATAACCGCGATCGCATTCCTATCTGTCAGCTGTGCGAATGTGGCGACAAACTTTACCATTTAAATCAGTTGGGTGTAATTGATACCCGGTTTGAATTGTTACTCTGTAAAAAGCTGGATGCCATCGCTCGTGACCAATGGCGAGTGACTACACAAAAGCAGTTTGAAATCATGAAAAAGCGGGTAGATATAGCATCTAGTGAAATTGCTAAAACCCATAGTTTGACCAAGGGCGATGGACTACGCTCTGCCGGAGGTAATCGCACAGACAACGATAACCGCGAAGTACAGCAGCGAAAGGCTGAAATTGAGGCAATCAGTCCCAAGCAATGGGCAGTGTTTAACTCAAAGCTTTAAGGCTGTTGAATAAGAGTGAAAAGCTATGATAACATTAGCGTTATCAGAAGAGTCAATTAAGTGAGTGAGTGGAAAGTTGAGTTTTATCAGTTTGCCAATGAGGAATCTCCAGTACTAGATTGGTTTAAAGAACAGGATGCAAAGGTAAAAGCTAGGCTTGGTCATATTTTTGACCTTTTAAAGGAACAAGGGGTAGCTGTAGGAGAGCCACACGTCAAGCATCTTGAGGACAAGCTTTATGAAATTCGAGCAGAACAAGACACAAACATCTATCGCGTAATTTATTTCGCCTACACTGGCAAGCAGTTCATCTTGCTTCACGGGTTTCAAAAAAAAACTCAAAAGACCCCCAGAAAAGAGTTGAAATTGGCTAAAGAACGAATGAAGGACTTTGTAGAACGAGAGAAAATTCAACAAGAAAAGGCTTCTCTTTTAAAAGGCAATAAAACCAAGAAGAGTCAAAAACAATGACGAATAACACAATTTCCTGGGATTCTATCCGTGATGAAGTCCTAGCAGATCCAGAGGTAAAAGCTGAATATGAAGCACTGGAAACGGAATTCCAGTTTGCAAGGCGAGTAATTGCTCTGAGAAAAGCTAGTGGCTTAAATCAACGTGATTTTGCTGAGTTGGTTGGTATTCAACAACCACAGCTAGCTCGGATTGAATCTGGTAAACAGGTTCCTAAATTTGAAACTTTAGCTAAACTGGCTTCAGGGGCTGGTTACGCTGTTGAAATTCGTTTTGTACCCACTAAAGGAAAGCGGCGACAAAAAGTCCAACCTTTGACGATTCCTGCTAACGAGCTAAGGAGTTAGTTTAGCACGCTACCCCATCATGTTCTAACCCCGCCAAATACTGCCAGATGGCATGATATAATTTGGCGATATTTGGCGGTAATCTCATGAACAAACAAGAAGCAGCAGATTTTCTTGGTGTCAGTGTTCGAGCGCTAGAGCGCTATGTACAACAGGGGCGAATCAGTGTTAAGTATGAGAAAGGAAAAACTCGCCCGACTGCAAACTTTGACTCCTCCGAACTGGAAGCATTTAAGGAAGAATTAAACCAACCGACTGTAAAACCTGCCTTTGAATCTCGCCAAATTGCGACAGAGCATCAGCCAGGAACAGAAAAACTGGTGAAAACCTCTGGCGAGATTACGGAATTTGGCGAGATTGGTGTAATTGATAAGCTCTCATCAATCATTGAAGGGCTGCTGAGTACGAATGACAATCAGCCCAAAGTACCAGTAGCAGATAAGTTACTGTTGTCGATGGCAGAGGCACAGGCGTTAACTGGATTGTCTAGAGAATTTCTCAAGGATGCGATCGCATCTTCTGAACTAAAAGCTAAAGTGATTGGTAAAGGTTGGCGGATTAAACGCAGTGACCTGGATGAGTACATTAATCAGCTATTTTAAATATCGCCAAATAGCGACAGTGTAAAACTCGCCAAGAGGATAGAGGTAGTATCAGGCTTTGAAACAGTGGCGAGTTTTGACGAGATTTAAAATGATACCAATTCCACAATTTGGCACTTTCGTTTACTGTGGATCTGGACTTTAGAGCATTGGTGACAAGTTAGGAAAAAGGGGAAATAATCAAGGGTGGTATAAGCTCCTGGTCAAAAAAGGTGGGAAACTCAATCTAGACAAGTAATTGAGCGGTTGAGAATAGCCATGACCAGCAGCCGAAAAACCAATAGGGACTACGCCAACAAGAAACAGCGACCAATGGTGGAAGATGAAGTAATAGCCGAGCAGTTGGAAAGATTACTGACACCAGCGATTACGAACCAAGAAAATTACTACTGAAAACTAGGATTCAGAGACAGGATACTGAATCTACCATTGATGATGGCGGCGGTGTTAACACTACTATGGAGAGATGTAGCAGGAGTCAGAGAACTGACGAGAATATTAGCCAGATAAGGTTTTCTGTGGCGTAACCCACATTCCGCACTTCAATCTGTTATCCGTTTATGTTTCGACAAAAATAACAAAATCTATTGATTTTATTCAGTATTTAAATATATGAATTATTGTCCTTTGGCGATCGCTATTTAACAACCATTCACCGTGAGTATTGTATTATTTGTATAATACAAAGCGAAGTGTGGAATGTGGGATATTTCATTGTATGAGATGGAAGTGCAAATCAAAACAAAATGTTTTATTTTACAATGCTTAGGGTGCAAATTTTTTCAGAATACAAAAAGATTTAGTATGATTTCGTTACTGCACATAGGAAATTTTTAGGGAGCAGAAGCAATCCCCATGATCAATTTAGATATCGAAGATCTCAAACAACTAATTACCTTGCTTAAGGAACTACCAGAGTTAGCAACAGAGCGGTCACGCCTACAAATCTTGGAATTGGCTGGTCTAAAGCAGTTGGCACCCATGATGGATCTGTCGGGTGCTTCCTTTGTAGCAGTGAATGAAATTGTTAGCTATCTATCAAAGTATGGGCGGTTGACCTACAATCATGAGGCACTAGGATTATTTCTCAACACTCTCAAGGCCTTTGTAGGGGTTCAGCAGCAAGAATTCCTTGATGGATTGCTAACAAAGTATGACATGATGATACCGATCGCTGCACTTCCTGATATTGGTCAGTGGAGAGGTGGAGAAACGACAGCAGATGTGCTGGAAAAGATTATTGGTGAGAATACGCTACGCCCCATTGCCTTTTTACAAAGAGGACTGGAAGTAGCGCGCTCGGTTGCTTATATTGGAGTCCAGTCTGGTTATGAACGTTGGTCAGGGACAGGCTTTTTAGTAGCTGAAGATTTATTGCTCACGAATAATCACGTTTTGCCAAGTTCAGATTTATTATTAAATTCTATATTTCGCTTTAACTACGAAGATGATTTTTGGGGACGTTCTCAGCCTAGTTTAGAATATCATGCAAAGTTTGGTGGATTGTTCCATACTAATCAGGATCTAGACTATACGCTAGTTCAGCTTGATGGCTCACCTGGGCAGAAATGGGGATGGTTGCCTTTATTATCAAGGAATATCAAACGCAGAGAGCGAGTGAACATCATTCAGCATCCAACAGGACGACCCAAAGAAATTTCCTTCCAAAACAATTTTGTTGAGTATGTTGGAGGCAATGTGGTGCAGTATGTAACCTCTACACTGAATGGTTCTTCTGGATCGCCAGTATTAAACGATGGATGGGAGGTTGTTGCCCTTCATCATGCGGGTGGTAATATCCCTGAACCCACAAGCCAGAGACGTTATTTTAGAAACGAAGGTATACTAGTAGAGAAAATTTTAGCGGATTTGCCCTCAGAGATTAAAGAAATGGTGAATTTAGCAACCAATTAGATACTTGAAGTCTCAACTCCAGTGACTCATAAGCCTTCTTTTAAATGAGCGAAAAGTTGCTGGAGCTATTTATAAGGCTGCAAACGTTTGAATATGCAGGCATTATTGGTGCTGAGGAATTTTCATGACGCTTAAGTCCCAACTTTTAAGATTTTTAGCACACATACCAAATGCTCGCACAGTTCGGGAGCGTCAGGCTCTTCTGGATATTACAGGCTTTGACAGTATAGGTAATTATATCTCTTTAGAAGGTAATAACCTTGTATTCTTTTCTGAACTGCTGAATCGTTTAATTTTTGAAGGTAAAACTGAGATTTGCCGATTTTTAGAGAATTTAAATGATAACGGCTTACTAGGATTAGAAAACTCTCAAACGCTTGAATCTTTTATTCATCAGATTGAAACTCTTGTTCCCACAGATTGGCAGCGCAATTTTCTAAGCGATTCTAGTCAGCATAGCTTATCACAAGGGACTTCTATCTCATCGCAATTATTCATTAACTCCCAAATCCAGTATATTACCAAGCAGCAGGATATCAGTGCTGTCATTAGTTACACTGTTGCAAAGCCAATCCTTGATATTCCCCCTTTGGTTGAAAATTTGAGTAATAGGCAGGAAACTGTTAATTCAATACTTGATTTTTTTAAAGACCATAATTGGATAGCCATATATGGCAGTATCGGTTCAGGGAAAACACAACTTGCTGTTTTGATTGCTCAAGCTTTGAACTCATGTTCTGCTTGGATTCGATTTCGTGATCTGACTGTAGAGCAAGCATGTGTTCGGTTAGATGTAGTATGTGAAGAATTAACAAGTTTGCCACTACAAAGCAATAGATACGAATGGTATTGCCAACTTTGTGAAAGACTTGGCAATGGAGCGATGATTGTTCTTGATGACTTGCCACGTTTTTCAAATAGCAATGAACTGTCAGAACGACTCGTTCAACTGGCAAGAGCATGTAATGTTTATCATATTAAGCTTTTATCAACTAGTGCGTACTCACTGCCAACTGGTCTTGTGTCACTTATTGGTCAACAATTGTATGAACTAAATATCCCACTTTTCACCGAAATTGAGGTATGTGAGGTACTTCAAGCTTATGGAGCGTCTCCTTCTTTTGCCTCACAGATTGCGAATTTCGTAAATGCTCTTGCTCACAAACATCCTCTATTTATTAATGCAATCTCAAAATATTTATTTGAACGGAACTGGCAGTTTACCCAAGAAGCACTAGAAGGATTATTTAAAAGCAGTTATGCGGAAGAATTAAATAGTGAAACAATCGATAGATTATTATCTTCTATTGAAGACGTAGAAACTAGAGAACTTTTGTACAGAATTACTTTGGTAGACAATGATTTCTCATTAGATGATGTACAAGGTCTTGCATCTATTGAACCAGTTATACGACATCCGCGCGAAAAGCTTAATGTTTTGAGTGGACTGTGGATTCAGCGTGATGCTAATAATCGCTTACTTTTATCGCCTCTAGTTAAAAGACTAAGTGGCAGCGACTTATTGCCAAGCACACAAAGGTTATGCCATTTATGGCTCGGAGATCAGATTGTTCAAAAACACCAATTAAACCAAATAGACGTATTACGAGCATTCACTCATTTCTGTAGGGCTGAAGCATTTAATCGTGCTGGAAATATCCTGCTGTTTGCTCTTGGAGAAATGAGCCACACAGATATCTGGGTTGATGAGGAGTGGATAGTTGCTATTTGGACTGATACATCACTGCCAAGCCAAATGGATTTGAATATTCGTATACTCTTGCGAGGACTTCAGATATTTGTCAACCATAAGTACGGTAAAAATATTTCATATCTTGTGCAAGACTTTAACATGCTTCTACAACAGGCAACAGAAAAAGAGGCTTTTTCTGTTGTTGGAGCTGCAATGTGTGCAAGCATGGCACTTTCTCAAAATACCCCTATTTTGGCCAATCATTATTTATTGACCAGTTTGCAATTTCTACCGCAAGCGCATTTACCGGATGGAAGTGAATTAATCTTACCTCAAGAGACTCAAGCAGAACAACTAATTTGGATGACTGCACTGGGAGTAACTACCATTGAATCCTTTCATGATTGGTTTGAAACAGTTAAGCAACTTTCTATTAATCAAAGATACCGTGCATTTGCTTCTGATTGGGCTGAACAAGTTTGTTTAGTGCTACTAGATAATTTATATAAGTTAGAAGTAGCCAAACCTCAAGATCAACAACAGTGGCAAGTAATTGTTAATGCTCTTGAAGAAGAAGCGAATCAGGTTCGTCAGTTGGGATTGGAATTACTATTCGGATGTATAACGCGCGTACAGATTAAAATTTTATCAAAACATTGTAAGACTTTAGAAGCTGCTGTAACTGTTGCGGCAACATTTATGTCTCACGGTATAAGTGATAAACGGGCTTTACTTTTGATTCAAGAATGTATAGGTAGGCATTGCTTAGATGCACAGCGCAATAATGAAGCATTAATTTGGTTAAATCAAGCAAAGGAACAGGATACAGACGCATATCCTTCCATTAAATTAGATGTATTACTTAATATAAGTTTTGCTATTGGCAACACTAATCCACAGAGTGCAATTCAGTATGCTCAACAAGCAGTCAACTTAATCAAAAGCTCAGAGGAAATTCTAGAAGAGAATTTAGCAAGGGCGTTAGGCGAACTGGCAATTGCTTACTGGTTTGCTGATGACTTAGTATCTGCCTTTGATGCTTGGGAACAAGCCTGTGAACATTTATTTGCTATCAAGACAAACACGGACGATTGGAAGGAACTTCTTGTCAGATTTTGTTATTTTTCTGGATACCTTACTTCCCTGGTAAGTAATGGGATTCCACCTAGTATGACCGCAGAAGGTAAACCGTATGTGGCTCCTCATAGAGCATTTTTCTTTAACTATGATTTAACTTTAGCAACTTCTTACTCTATTGCCTTAGAAAGTGGTTTAGTAGCACAGATAGCAAGATATGGTGAAGCAGTTGATAAAGATGCACAGGCTATTAAATGGGCTATAAGAGGAATTGACATTATCCGAGAAACCAAGCAAAATTTCACTTTACCTGTGCTTGCTGAGAAGATAGTACCACAGATGATACTAGAGAGTCGTTATGTTGAGGCTTTAGACCTTGCTTTAGAAACAGGAACTGTTCTTATTGGAATTCAAAAACATAGACAAGATGGTGGAGAAACTTTAATTTTTGATTTCAATCCAGAAACTTTTCTGGGTGAAAAACCTAACAAGCTATGGCAGCAGGCAGAACAACAGGCCGCAGTAATGGCACTGATACCAATCGCTTTTCACTTAAGTAATATCTTAGTTAATCAGCCAACTGTTGCTTATGAGCAGGGAACAGCAGTTGCAGCAATATGTCATCAAATTGGTGTTACATCCGTTGATCAAGACTGGAATACAGTAGCAAGATTGTTTGAGAATATCTATTCAAACAAAGCATCTTTCAGTGAATTACTAAATCTTGGAAATAGTTTTGTTTCTCAAGGTGAGAACGCATTTCTAGAAGTGCTTTGGACTATAAGTTATTTGGGTGCATCATTGCAAAGTGATGTCAAGCTCGAAAATGCTTTAAGAGTACATCTGTATGTTGTACGCCGTATGTATATTTCCCTCAAACCCTCTTCACCAACCTATCTGCGTATTGTTCTACCGTTTCTCTCAACCTATTGGATAACTAAATTTGAGAAAATGCGGTTCCGCTTCCGCTCACCTAAGATAATAGAAGAACAATTAACTGAAGCAAACACCTTTTCCGCAGATCAACAAGCACAAGCTATTTTTAAGACAGTTTCATTTGGATTAGGTATTGCTATTCCATCAGAGTTTTCATCTTGGCTTCAGAACAGCCATTAAAACGATTAAACTAAGCCGGGATGTCACCATCCCGACTCGTCTTGGGGTATTACAACAATATTTTATAAATGGGGATAGATAAGCGCGAAGCGTTCACTAGGCTGAAAGCTTTACTCAGCATACTGTTCTCTCATATAGACAAAGGCGATAGCTTCGCTCGCCGTAGGCATCGCGTTGAATTTGTTACAAAAAATTTACATCGTGATAAATTTTGCGCGTCTCTTGTCTTTACCCCTTATTCAGCTTCACCGATGAGAGTAAATGCAGCCCACATATTCGGACAATTACGATATTGTTGCATTGTTATTAACATTGCTTGACGTAAAGCTTGAGCTTTATTCATACCTCTGTGAAGATTTCGGTAAAATTCAATCATCAACACCTTAGTTGAACTATCTTGAACTTCCCAAAGAGATAAGATTACACTTGGAACACCAGCGAGAAACAAACAACGAGACAAGCCAATTACACCATCACTATTAATTATGCCTCTTCCGGTATCACAGGCACTCAGAACAACTAATTCAGCATTTAAATCTAAATCTAAAATTTCGCTAGAGGTTAATAAACCACTATCATCACCTGATGGAGCCAAAGCTATAGCTCCTGGTACTACTAATTTATTGATATTTAATAGTCCATGAGTAGCGAAATGAATCAGCCTTGCTTTAGGCATTTGTTGCAAAATATCTGATTTAAGAGCTTTATTGCCAATTAAAGCTTCTGTATTAAGTAATGAGGCTATTTCTTTTGCTTCTTCTTCAGCATACGGTAATGGTTTAAAGGGTGTCGGTAGTTGAGAGTCTGGATCTATTGGCATCGTTGGATTTCCTACTACAAGAGCATCAATAAAATCTTCTCTCACCTCTAAATCCCCGTTTTGTAATCGTTCTCTTTGCTGATGAGTTAAGTTCAGCGTCATGATAGAAGGAACTGTTAGTATGGTATGGTCTTCGATTAAAAATTTACCATTAGCCTTATTTTGCAATGCTGGAAAAGGAATCAAAAATAGCTGCTTATGGGGAATAAAAATAACAGGTTGATTGGGTTCGGTTGGAAGTAAATCATAAATGGGTTGAATCAAGTCTTGATAAAGCTGGTGTGCGAAAGGTTGAGCATCATTCGGCCAAGAGTTATTAGCAATCCTGCTCCGAGCTTCTTCTAATATTTCTTCTAAAGATGTACCGTCTTCCAGCAAGGGTTGTAGGTCAACCTGGCGAAAAGTAATTTCACCTATAGGTGTTATTACCCAAATATAGAGAGTATAGAGATTTTCTCGATAAATAATCGAATATTCAACAATTGTTGACTTATGAAGCTCTGTGATATGCCTAATTGTATCAATACTGGGGGGATTAATTGCCTCTTTTAAGTGTAATTTTTGGATAGAATCTAAAGGTTTTGCTGCTAATCGTTTTGCTAATAACTCTACAAAAGCTCTGGTACGTCCTCTTTCAGAAATTTCCAAAGCCTCCAATATTTTATGTTGAGAAACTAATACCTCTTGTAATATTAAATATGTAAATGACTGAGTTTCAAAAATTGATATTTTATGGGTGTCAATAACTAAGTCTAAACGAACACTTTCCCAAATATGGATTGCATTGTATAAGACTTTTTGGGCTTTTGTTAGCTGATTAATTCTAAAAAAAATAACTCCTAAATTATTAAAAATTTTTCCTTGTTCGATACTATTACCATTTTTTTTTGCAATTGCTATAGATTTTTGAAAGTATGTTATTGCTAGTTTAAATTCCTCTAACAAAGAGTAAGTAGTTCCTAAATTACAAAGGGCAATTAATTCACCTTTACGATCATTAATCTTCTGTGTAATCATTAAATATTGTTGATAAAAATCAATGGCTAGTCTATATTCTCCGCAATTAACATAGAAATTGCCAATTCCAACCAATGAATCAGCTTCCCCTTGATTATCTTTTATCTTCTGGGCAATTTCTAAACTCTCATGATAATAATTAACTGCCTTATTGTAATCACCAAAAGTAGAGAAAGTATTACCTAAACCAAGGAGTGCATTTAATTTTCCTTTTTCATCACGTATATCTTGTGTAATTTTAAAGAACTTTTCATAACGAATTATAGCCTCTTCATATTCCCCTAAATCTTCGTAAACATTACCTAAAGCACCAAGAGAAAAAGCTTCTCCTCTACGATTACCAATTCTCTCTTCAATAATGAGAGATTGCTGATAATAATCTATCGCTTTTTGTAATTTTCCTAGATAATAATAAGCATCACCCAGATTACTTAGAGCAGCAGATTCACATTTTTGATATCCATTTTCTTGTGCAATTGTTAAAGATTCCTGAAGATAATCAATTGCAAGTTCATACAGTCCTAACGAATTATTATCTTTACCTAAATTATTGAGAGAAGTTGCTTCACCTTCAAGATATTTATAATCTTTGCTAATACGTAAAAAGTGTTGTTCATGCTTTATAGCTTTATTGAATTCTCCTAGAGAACGGTAAGATTCACTTAAAAAGTGACACGCGCGTGCCTGCATATCATGATTGTCTGTTTTTATTGCAATGATTAGGTAGTCCTGAAGATAATCAATTGCTTTTCGATGTTCTCCTAGTATTGTATAACCACATCCAATTTCAAAAAGAAAAATAGAATCTATATTAGATTTATCTATTTTCTCACAGAGTTTTATTGCTTGTCTTATAATATGCAATGCTTTTTTAGGTGTATTAGGATTGTCTCTATATAAAATAATTCCTTCTTTTAGCTTATTTCTATGTTTTTTATATTCAGACAATTCCAGATTTACTAATTCTTGAATTAACTTTTTACTTTTATTCTTTTTATATTTATTCATTTTCTAGTAATTAATCAGTTTTATATCAATCATGTTGAATATTTCATTTATCATGGAAATCTCATCCATTGGCAATAAAATAAGAAATTACTACAGCACTTCTCGGTGTTATGAGGTACACAAGCGGTCAAGATGCCTACACCATAAGAGTTTCATTATTCAAGTGTTCGGTTCTCAGCGACACCGTTATAAATTAAGGCATCAATATCACTTTTATTAATCAAATCAAATTGTTTGTTTATCATTAAACACCTCATCATAAACTGCCTCTGCCCCCACATATCGCCCTAGCGTGAGTTTATTTTCTCCATGCTGGCAAATTAGGCACTTCCTAATTTTAAATCATTCTTCATCCTCAGCTTCTATAGATAAAGCCTCTAGTTTAGCCTCCAATTGCTCAATTGTGGGTAAACTTCCTTGCAATTGTTCTGGTAGAGTATCCCGTAGTTGATAAGTAGAAACTCCAATTGGTTTATTCATTTCCCGCAGAGCATATTCTACAATTGTTTGATTCTTCGTCTTACATAAAATCATGCCAATTGTTGGTTTATCATCTGGGTGACGCAATAAATCATCGACAGCCGAAACATAAAAACTCATCTTCCCCGAAAATTCTGGTTTAAAATCTTCAAATCAATTACTACATAACAGCGTAAATGCAGATGATAAAATAATAAATCTATATAAAAATCTTGGTTCCCCACTTCTAAGTGGTATTGGCTGCCAACAAAGGCAAAACCCACCCCTAATTCCAAGAGAAAATCACGAATATGTTCGATTAAAGCTTTTTCTAAATCCCGTTCTAGCGCTTCTTTTCCTAAACTGAGAAAGTCAAAATTATAAGGGTCTTTCAATAATTGTTGCGCTAGTTCTGATTGTGGTTTGGGTAAGGTATTTTCAAAGTTAGTAGTCGCCTTTCCTTGGCGATGATATAACCCACTTTCTATCTGATGTACTAATATATTTCTACTCCAGCCATTTTCTATAGTTTTTTGTATGTACCATTCACGCTCAAATTTATTTTTAACTTTATCTAAAATTACACAGTTATGAAACCAAGGAATTAGTGCAGCAGCCTGCTGCACAATTTGCTCATCTGGGTAAGCCTCAGCAAAAGCCCGCATATACTTAAGATTCCGTACTGAGAATCCTTTCATATCTGGGAAAGCTGCTTTTAAATCTCTGGCGAGACGTTCAATAACTTTTGCACCCCATCCCTGCTGCTGCTGTCTGATGATAGTTTCGCGCCCGATTTGCCAATAAAGTAAGACTAACTCACGGTTTACAGACAAAGCGGCTTTGACTTGGGCGCTGCGTATGCGTTCTTTTAATTCTTGTAAAAAGTCATCATAGCCATCCATCGGTGATAACTTATCCGCCATACCCCAACCCGCGTAATTTCTCTTTAATTATTAGACACGTCCGGAATATGATTTGGGTACAAAAAATGGTAGAAAGTAAAATTGACCTTCTACCAACATCTAATTAAATGATTAGTATCTTTGATTATATACAAAAGTATCCCTCGCGTGCAAAGCAA
>NZ_CAWQOY010000020.1:0-13670 GCF_963896525.1 Nodularia sp. LEGE 04288 | reverse complement strand
ATTTCGACTCCACCCCTAACCCCTCCCCGCAAGCGAGGAGAGGAACTGGATTTCTGCTTAAATTCTATTTATGCATATTTATATTAAATTGGTATCACTATTCATCTTGAAAACTACCTGTTTATCTATCTAAAGAATGGTGTATGTAGGAGGTGATTTCTTGTCAAAAGCAAGATGAAATTTCATCAAACCTGCGGTGAAATGAAATTAGCTTGTTTAGTTTTAATTGATAGGAGTTCAATAATATGACGATATTATCCCATGATGAACTCAAAACTTTAGTTGATAATTCTCAAAGCCCTTGTGTTTCTTTATATATGCCTATGCAAAAGGCTGGGCCAGAAATTCGCCAAAACCCAATTCGTTTGAAAAACTTAATCCGTGAAGCTGAAGAACGTTTGGATGCGATGGGGATGCGCCACACTGAGGCGGTAGATTTTCTCCAACCAGCGAAGGAACTTGATACAACAGATTTCTGGCAAAACCAAAACAACGGATTAGCAATTTTTATTTCTCCCCAGATGTTTCGCTATTACTGTCTGCCAATGGAGTTTCAAGAATTGGTAGTTGTTGGCGACAGGTTCCATCTTAAGCCATTGCTACATTTAATCAATAGTGATGGCAAGTTTTATCTCTTAGCTCTAAGTCAAAAGGATATCAAATTTTTTGAGGGAACGGGCTACAGCCTCAATGAAGTGGAAGTAGAAAATATGCCTCGGAGTATGGATGAAGCTCTCTTAGAAGATGATATTCAAAAAGGGGTGCAACATCGGATTGCTACATCTAGAGGAGGAACCGCTAATCCATTTCAACAGCCAGGCGAATTTCATGGTCAGGGAAGTCCCGACACAGATAAACGTCAAGAAGATATCTTACAATTTTGTCACGCTGTTGATCGGGCGGTACACGAGAAAATCCGGGGGCAAAATGCGCCTTTACTGTTGATGGGTGTTGAGTATCTGTTCCCGATTTATCAAGAGGCAAATACCTATCCTTATTTTGTTGAATCAGGTATTACTGGTAACCCCGCAGAGATGAAACAGGAACAATTGCATCGGCAAGCTTGGCCCATAGTCGAACCTTTATTTCATCAAAATCAGCAGTCAGCAATGGCGCTTTATCAGCAACTAGCTGGGACTGGTACAGCTTCTAGTGATATTAAAGAAATTGTATCAGCTACTTATTGCCACAGGGTTGATTCGATGTTTGTGCCAATAGATATGCAAATTTGGGGTAAATTTGATCCAGATACCATGACTGTCGATTTACACTCAGAACCAGAGCCAGATGATGAAGATATGTTAGATTTTGCCGCCATTCAAACATTTATCAACGGTGGTAAAGTGTACACGGTTGAATCAAAACAAATGCCAAATGGCACACCAGTAGCAGCTATTTTCCGTTATTGATAGTTTTTGTGGTGTTGTATAAGCTCGACTTTATCCAAAATTAAGAACTCGGTTTATTTATCCGGCAAAACCCTTGGCTTTTTGGCAAATACTTTTTCCATATCACTGATTATCGATGAAATCCCAAAATTACAACACCTACCCCACAAAGGTTTCAGCGATACCAATCGAGTTGCCAAAAAAATGGATAAAGTCGAGATAAAGTGAAACCAACTATATACCAATACGGTTCAGTTAAGGCTAACTTTATTTTTTTTAACGAACCGCAGAGGACACAGAGGACACAGAGAGAAAAGAAAGAGAAGGAAAAAATTGCTTAACTGAACTGTATTGAACTATATACAACACCTATGTTTTACAGTCAGATATCGACATTTAACAGCAAATTTTTCACCATTTTGTTGGCTGTTAAGAATGTACTCATTCTTCAATAACTGGGCTGCGGAGGTCTTCCACCATTGCTTGAATTTCAGCCGGAGGGGGTGGGGTGAGGCGAGAAACTACTAAGGTAACTACAAAGTTAATCAGCATACCTAGAGTGCCAATTCCTTCTGGAGAAACCCCAAAAAACCAAGGTTGCATACCCCCAAACTTAACGCCGATAATGTAGACTATGGTAAAAATTAAACCAGTCAACATCCCAGATATTGCCCCTTCAGAATTGGTGCGCTTGTCGAAAATCCCCAAGATAATTACGGGGAAAAAGCTAGCAGCAGCTAAACCGAAAGCAAAAGCCACGACTTCACTTACAAATCCTGGCGGGTTCACCCCAAAGTAGCCGGCCAGAACTAGGGACAAACCCACCATAATCCGCCCGAAAAACACCCGTTTTTGTTCGGAGGCCGTGGGATCGATGATGCGGTAATAGATATCGTGGGCGACAGAACTGGAAATTACCAGCAATAGACCTGATGCTGTAGACAAAGCTGCTGCTAATCCACCAGCTGCGACTAAGCCAACTACCCAAGGAGCTAATTTAGCTACTTCTGGAGTAGAAAGGACGATGATATCCCGATCAATTGTAATTTCGTTAGTGTCTTTACTTGGGGTCAACTGAAGACGACCATCTTGATTTTTGTCATCAAAGGCTAGCAGTCCAGTTTTTTCCCACTTAGTCGCCCAGTCAAGCTGCTGCACTTCTGCAACGGTCTGATTGTGCAGAGAATTGATCAGGTTATAGCGGGCAAACATCGCGATCGCAGGAGCTGTAGTATAAAGAATCGCTATAAATAACAATGCCCAACCAGCAGAAAAACGGGCTGCCCGTACACTTGGGACTGTGTAAAACCGGACAATAATATGGGGTAAGCCAGCAGTACCGACCATTAAGGCCACAGTTGTAAACAGCACATCAAGCATGGACTTGTTGACAAATGGCTTGGTATACTCCTGAAACCCTAAATCAACTTGGATTTGATTGAGTTTGTCGGCAACATCGCTGAAGGTAAATGCTAATTGGGGAATAGGATTACCTGTGAGTTGCCAGGCGATCGCAATTGCTGGAATTAAATAAGCAAAAATTAACACAAAGTACTGTGCTACCTGTGTCCAGGTAATGCCTTTCATCCCTCCTAACACGGCAAAAAAGCCAACGATCACCATGCCGATGATCACACCTGTATTGATGTCAACTTGGAGGAAACGGCTGAAAACAATGCCCACGCCCCGCATTTGCCCAGCCACATAAGTGAGGGAGATGAAAATAGCTGCAACTACTGCTACTAAACGAGCCACATTTGAATAGTAGCGATCGCCTACAAAATCGGGGACTGTATATTTACCAAATTTCCGGAGGTAAGGAGCCAACAGCAATGCCAACAGCACATAGCCACCAGTCCAACCCATCAAATAAATAGAACCGTCATATCCCAAAAAAGAAATCAGCCCCGCCATTGAAATAAACGAAGCGGCTGACATCCAGTCAGCTGCCGTGGCTGCACCATTAGCAATGGAGGGTATCCCCTGTCCGGCGATGAAAAAGTCTTTACTATCTTTAACTCGTGATTGCCAACCAATATAAATGTAGCCAAGGAAGGAGAGTCCAACCAACAAAATAGTCCAAATTTCAACTGACACAGTTTTCCCTCACTTCTTGATATTATATTTGCGGTCTAACTTGTCCATTTGAAAGGCATAAATGAAAATCAAAGCCACAAATACCAGGATTGATCCCTGCTGTGCCATCCAAAAGCCAAAGGGTACGCCGAAAAAACGTATCCCGTTTAATGGTTGAACCAGCAAAATACTGAATACTATAGAAACCAATGCCCAGACAATTAAAAGATTACGAATTAAAGTAGTATTAGCACGCCAGTAAGAACGACGCTGATCTTCATCCATTGTTGTTTATAGTCAGTGCATCCAGAATAATATCAAGAAGCCGCTATTATCCTGTCTAATTCTGTGAATTTTTTTATTCTTAGTAAATCTTATGGAAACTAGGTAGTAAAAATAACATAAAGTATCTGGAAATTCAGCGCGTGCAACAGGGTGACAAAAAACCAGATTGCGCTCAATTGTAGGGGCGAAACTGGATACAAGTGATGTCTACGACGGACTATGTTATGCCTATTTGGTTTCTGGCGGCGGCTAAAATTAAACGTTGTTCAGCACGAGCGATCGCTTTATATGTCCTTTCCACTGCTTCGGGTTCTACGGAAATAGAAGTAATCCCCCATTGCACCAATTGATCAATGATTTCTGGATAGATTGCTGGTGCTTGACCGCAGATTGAACAAGGTATACCCGCAGTTTTCGCCATTTGAATCAGTTGTGCGATCGCACCCATTACCGCCGGATGACGTTCATTCAATACTCTGGTAATCTGTCCTTGTTCTCGATCTACACCTAACAGTAATTGAGTTAGGTCATTTGTGCCAATGGAAATCCCCGCTACACCTGCTTTGACATATTCTGGGAGTAAAAATAGCACACTTGGCACTTCCGCCATCATCCACAGTTGAAACTGTGGTACTTGAGTTAAACCAGCTTGCTCAACTTTGTCCCGACAAAAAGAAAACTCTGCCACACTGCGAACAAAAGGCAACAATAAATTAACATTGCTGTATCCAGCTTTCTGCACAGTGGCTAAGGCTGTGAGTTCCAACTCAAAAACTGCGGGATTGCATACATAACTGAATGTCCCGCGATAGTTAAGCCCTCCCAAGGAATCGTCCGGGGATGAATTCTGCACAGAATGTTGATGATGTAGCCCTGATGGTAACTCATGCGATCGCCAATCCAAAGAACGATAAAAAACAGGTCGCGGCGCAAAAGCACGAGTAAACCGGATAATCTGCTCAGTCCATTTTTCTAACAATTCTGCTTGACGACCACTGACAAGCCAACTATGGGGATGTTGTCCTTCCAGGATGTTGAGTAACATTAATTCTGAGCGCAACAATCCCACTCCATCCACTGGTAAAATTTGCGCTGGCTCGATTAATCTGGGCTGACTCAGGTTAACTAGCAACTGGGTAGAAATCATTGGTAAGTGAGGCTCGACAGGAGGATGGAGAGATTGGGTAATGCTTGGCTCTGGGGAATTTAGTTCTTGAGTTTCTCCCTCTGCTGCTTTGTCTGTTCTGATCCGATAAACCTCGCCGCGATCGCCATCCACAAGCAGCCGCTCCCCGTTTTGAATCAATACTGTGGCATCTCCGGCACTAACTACGGCGGGAATACCTAATTCTCTGGCTAGAATTGCCGCATGGCTAGTTAATCCTCCCCGCTCCGTGATAATCCCCGCAACTTCTTGTAAAAAAGGTAACCACTCTGGAGCAATAGTTACTGCTACTAAAATGACTCCTTTGTGTATTTGTCCTGGTTGTTTGTGGGTATCGGTAATTACGTGAGCTTTTGCTGTCAAACGTCCCCCTGATGCCCCTATACCTTTGATGAACTGTAAATTGGGAATTGTAGATTGAGGAGAGCTAACTTGAGTTAAGTAGAGATTGGCATCTGGTATTTGATCAGAGATAGTCCATTTAATAGTAAAATTACTTCCTATTTCACTCACAAGTTGATTCCCCAGAGTGATGACTTTTTGCAGATATTCTTCTGATAAAGCGTATTGCTTTTGTTGGGCTTCTTGAAGTATATAAGTCACTATATCAGTATTATCTGCTGTGACGACTAACTTGGGTAAATCCACAGTTGCGGGATCATCAAAGCCATAAGCCAACATTTTATTGCCTAGATGTCGCTCTAGGATTACTCCTGTTTCTGGTTGGATGTAATAGACATCCGGTAGGACATCGCCTTGGGAAATGGCTACTCCTAATCCCTTAGTGGCTTCTATTGTCCACCCTGAAGAATGAGCATGAAGAAGACCACTAGCGATCGCATTCTCCATTGGTTGTACCAACACCGCTAAATTAACTTGTTGCAGGTTAACTCCCACCCGCCGCCAATACAGTAGACTCCTAGCCCGAAATAACTGACTCCAAGTGCGTTTCAATGCTAAGGCGATCGCTTCTTCATCGCAGCGACAAAAAATTGCATCCAACAACCCAGATGTATTTCCTCCCCCAGGTGCGATCGCCGATAAAGCCATGCTGGGGCGCAAAATCAGATAACTACTTTGCCATTCTCTGGCTGCGGTGAAAATTTTATTTACCCACTGCGGTGGTACTGTCCCTGTGATGATTTCCTGACGTAAGCGGCCAGCTACCTGCTGGAGTTGTCGCCAATTAGCTACATCTAGGTGCAAAGAAGAATAAGGTAAATCTGCTACTAAAGCGGACGTACTATTGAGAGTCGCGAGAAATTGTCGCAACATTTCTGCTGAAACGACAAAACCAGGTACCACCGGATAGCCACGCTGCATAATTTTACTCAAGTAGTATGCTTTGTCACCTACCTGAGCGCGGTCTTGCAGTTTAATTTGGTCAAGCCAGTAGAGTTTATCCACTCAATTTGTTAGTTGTCAGTTATATATTTGTCTCTACGCGTCTTTCCTCCCGGTATATTTTCAGATATCATCTCCTGAAAACCTGCCATGAAGATCGTCGGCAATTTACATTTAATTACAGCAATAAGAGTGATTGCTTAAAGGCTAGGGTTCCTTCAATTATTCAGTTTATTGTGAAATCTAGCAATTTGAATTAGAACGTTACCAGATAACTATTTTTCACATTCAAAACACAGTTAATTCAGGTAATGTAGGTGATAGTATTTTTCCCAGACCCAAAATTGTTAAACACCTACTACCTTACACCGGATGATTCACTGAATCTCATATTTAGGCTATGTCTCGCTTTGCTGATCGGGGCAATCATCGGCATAGAGCGCCAATTCAAGCATAAGCCAGCTGGTTTGAGAACTCATATGTTAGTAAGTTTTGGCGCAGCAGTATTTATAATTATACCTCTGCAAGCAGCCTTACCACTGATGAATCCTGATGCACTGAGCCGGGTTATCCAAGGTGTTGCAACTGGCGTGGGATTTCTGGGGGCTGGGGAAATTATGCGCCAATCTTCCGAAGAATCACAGAAAATTAAAATTCACGGACTGACATCAGCTGCATCTATTTGGGTTTCGGCTGGTTTGGGTATGGCTGCTGGGTGTGGTTTGTGGCAGTTAGGATTAATTGGTGCTGTCTTAACTTTCGTAGTTCTCAACATATTTAAAAAATTAGAATAAATTTTAGTCATTAGTCATTAGTCATTAGTCATTAGTCATTAGTCATTGGTCATTGGTCATTACAGCAGTTCCCGGTATTATAAGGTACAGATATTAATGATAAAACTCTTGTGGTGCGGGCATCTTGCCCGCTATGTGTACCTCATAGCAGAAGGAAGTGCTGTAGTCATTGGGAAGTCACAATTTTTCCCCCCTGCTCCCTGCTCCCTGCTCCCCTGCCTCTTCTCCCCCCCTGCCTCTTCCCAGTCCGCAGTTACGATACTATTTCCCCTGACTTCACATACAGAATTTGCGAGGAATCCAACCACTGGGCATCAAAAGAGCTGAGGTGAGTGGTTGTAATTAGGGTTTGAAATCGGTCTTGAATGGCATCAAGTAATTGATTTTGGCGGAATGGGTCTAATTCAGCGAGAACATCATCCAGCAATAGCAGGGGTGGCTCTTGGACGACTTGTTCAATGAGTTGTAATTCGGCTAATTTTAGGGCTAATACTAAAGTTCGTTGTTGACCTTGAGAACCGTATTGACGAGCCGGGGTTTGATTAATGATTAATTCTACTTCGTCGCGATGAGGTCCAACCAGGGTTGTACCGCGGTAGAGTTCAGCCGCAGCTCGTTGTTGAATTTTGGCTAAAAAAGCTGACTGGATTTCTTCTGGATGGATTTCTGCCAACGGTACACTAGGCAGATAATTGATTTGCAAAACTTCTGTACTACCACTAATACTAGCGTGCCAAGCAGCAGCGATGGGAGCCAGTCTTTGAATTGCGCGATCGCGTCTTCTAATTACCTTGGTACCAATGGTAACTAACTGAGCATCCCAGATGGCAAGTGTTGAGAGGGGATTCATCCCATCTGTACTAGGGGGGTGCGCGTCTTGAATGTTCTTTAAAAAAGCGTTGCGTTGGCGTAATACTTGGTTGTATTGCTGCAAAATGTGAGCATAAATTGGTTCGAGTTGAATTAACAGTGTATCTAGCCAATTCCGACGGACATCAGGGCCACCGCGTACTAAGTCTAAATCCAAGCTAGAAAACTGTACAGCATTGAGTACACCCAAAAAATCCATTTGTCGGCGCACAGATTCGCCATTAATCGCCACGCTACGGCGACCATTGTGGCGGAGAGTTAAAGCCAAATCACTGGTACCATTTTCTCGTTCCAGAGTGGCATTAATTTGAGCTATATCCTGTCCTTTTTGAATAAAATCCGTGACGCGCCCCATCCGATGCGATCGCAATGTCGCCAACAACTCCACCGCCTCCAATAAATTAGATTTTCCCTGAGCATTATTACCCACCAGAATTGTTTTAGCAGCAGTAAACTCAACCTTCTGGTCTTGGTAATTCCGAAATTGTCTCAGGTGGAGGTTTTTTAAGTACATTGGTCAATCAATTTTAGATTTTAGATTTTAGATTTTGGATTAGACTGCAATCTAAAATACTTTAGTCATTGGTCATTAGTCATTGGTCATTGGTCATTGGGAAAAAACTTCACCCCTGCACCCTGCACTCCTACCTCTTCTCCCCCCTGCACCCTGCTCCCTGCACCCCTGCACTCCTACCTCTTCTCCCCCCTGCACCCTGCTCCCTGCACCCCTGCTTCTTCCCCCACTCCCTACTCTTTTCTACACACTCGTTCTACCTGTCAAGCGCAAGAAAAGCTTTTCCAATTCAATCCAAACAAACATCAAAGCACTGAAACCACAACAAATAGCCAACTCTGTGGGAGGTAACCAATGAGTTCCAAAGAAAGCTCTCAGGGGTGGGACGTAAATTAGCATCAGCTGCAAAATCGTCGTCACAACTACAGCCCCCAAGACAAACATATTAGAGAAGGGATTCATCTCTATAGTCAGTTTGTTATTAGAACGAATGGCGATCGCATGACCCATCTGAGCGATACACAAGGAAGTAAATACCATTGTCTTCCAGCGTTCTGGGTCAAGTCCTTCAACCGGAATTTTGCAATGATTGTATGCCCATACCATCAAAATAATGGTAATCACAGCAAAGATAATTCCCATGCGAATAATGTAAGAACCTAACCCCCTAGCAAAAATACTTTCGTGGGGACTAAAAGGCGGACGCTTCATCACATCTGGTTCCGGGGGTTCCACAGCTAAGGCCAAAGCTGGTAAACCGTCTGTTACTAAATTCATCCAGAGAATTTGTAATGGTGTCAGGGGAACGCCTCCCAGTCCCAACAGTGGCGCTGCGGCAATGGTGAGAACTTCGCCCACGTTACTACCGAGAATGTATTTAATAAAGCGGCGAATATTAGTGTAAACCACTCTGCCTTCTTTTGTCGCCGCCACAATGGTTGTAAAGTTGTCATCGAGTAACACCATGTCACTGGCTTCTTTACTGACATCAGTACCAGTAATACCCATTGCAATACCGATATCAGCTTGTTTCAGGGCTGGCGCATCATTGACACCATCGCCGGTCATGGCGACACATTTACCCCGACGTTGTAAGGCTTTGACGATTCGCAGTTTGTGTTCTGGGGAGACTCTGGCGTAGATACTCACTAAGTCAACTTGTTGCTCTAATTCCTGGTCACTTAGATGCTGCAATTCTTGACCTGTAAGAACTCTATCACCTACTTGAGCTATGCCCAATTCAATGGCGATCGCTCGTGCAGTTAGCTGGTGGTCGCCTGTAATCATGATCGGGCGGATTCCGGCGTTGCGAGACTCTTGGACTGCTGCCTTCACTTCTGGACGAGGGGCATCTAGCATCCCGACTAAGCCCAACCAAACCAAATTTACCTCAGATATCTCATCCGACCCGGCTGGAGGGATTTCTAGCAGAGGTTTGTAAGCCAAACCCAGCACCCGCAAACCTTGACTAGCCATGCGGTCATTTTCTGCCAAAATTTCAGCGCGTTGATCGTCGGTGAATGGGACGGAGTGATTACCCAAATGAATCTGAGTACAACGTGCCAAAGTTAATTCTGGGGAACCTTTGGTAAACATTAAATAAGGTTCAGACTGAATAAAGCCAGCAATTACCGGGTCAACAGCCTTTACAGATGCTTCACCTGTGGCGACTTCCTCTACCTGACAAATCACACTCATCCGCTTGCGTTCCGAGTCAAAGGGAAACTCGCTCACACGGGGTAATTTGCTACTCCATTGGTCTTTTTCAATTCCAGCTTTTCCCGCCACAGTGACCAATGAACCTTCTGTGGGATCTCCTAAAATTGCCCATTCGCCTTGTTCTTTTTGCAGCACCGCATCATTACAAACGGCAGATGCAACAAGTATTGCGGAAATTTCGGGATAATCTTCCACAAGGATAGTTTGATTATCTAACTGAAAATCACCTGTGGGTGCATAACCTTCTCCGGTGACGCGAAAAACATGGTTATTGGCATAAACTGACTGCACCACCATTTTATTTTGGGTCAATGTGCCAGTTTTATCAGAACATATCGTCGTTACAGAACCCAAGGTTTCCACCGCTGGTAGCTTGCGAATCAAGGCGTTGTGGCGTACCATGCGCTGAGTTCCCAGTGCCAAGGTGACGGTAATCACAGCAGGTAAACCCTCTGGAACTACAGCCACCGCCATACTCAAGGAAACTTCTAAAAGTTCTCGGATGTTGCTGAAACCTCTGGCTTGAATGATGCCGCCGACAACGACAATGGCTACAAGAACCAAAGAACCTGTAACTAGGACATTACCTAGCTGAGTCATGCGCTGCTGCAAAGGTGTCGGCTCGTTTTCCACTGACTGCAACATGGTGGCAATTTTACCAATTTCCGTTTGCATTCCAGTGTTAGTGACTAGCACCTTGGCGCGTCCTTGGACGACTTCCGTAGCTTGAAAGACTACATTCAGGCGATCGCCCAATGATGTTTCTGCGGGTAAGATTAAATTAGCCTGTTTGTTGACAGCCTCCGCTTCACCTGTGAGTGCCGATTCCCGCACTTGTAAATTCGACTGTTCAATCAAGCGTCCATCTGCGGCTATCTGCATTCCCGCTTCCAGCAGCATCACATCTCCCGGTACCAATTCCTTGGCGGCTATCTCCATCAACTTGGTGCTACGGAGAACTCGCACTAAGGGAGAGGTCATTTGTTTCAAGGCTGCTAAAGCTTTTTCGGCACGAGTTTCTTGGACATAGCCCAGTACGCCATTCAGAACTACAATTGCCATAATGGCGATCGTATCTTTAAATGGCACTTCCCCAGGCTTTAATTCTCCCGCTTGCCAAGCCAGGAAGTCTAAAAACCCAGAAATCAAAGCTACGGCAATCAGCATCAATAACATAATGTTCTTGAACTGATCTAGCAGAATTTCCCAAGAACTGCGACCGTTACTTTCTTTTAGTTCATTGGCACCGTATTTTTCCAAACGTTGCCGCACATCTTCGGGTGTTAAGCCACTGTCTGCGTCACTAGCAAGCAGGTTTAGTGCTTTATTAACTTCCAAACTATGCCAATCGGCAGTATCTTCTTCTGAATTTGACGGTATGCGAACAGGGAAAGAATTAGCAGACATTGTGTATGTCACAGAAAATGGTTATAGAATTCGATCATAATTTAGAGATGACCGGAAAAGTATCAACTAAAGTTACATTCAGAATTTTCCCCCAGTGGTGTGACTTAAATGTCTATGTACTACGGTGAAATTTACTAACTTTTTTGGCTTATCGTCTATGTGTTTCTGGGCTAAATCGTCGTATTTAACACAGTATATTGATGAACGCAACTCTAAAAGCGACAATTTTGGTCATCAACATATACCAAAATTAATCTTAGGCGTGCTAAACCGGTGAATAAATATGCTTAATATTAGTTTTGCACTTCCTAGTTTGACTACCAGCCAAATGTTTGGTCAAAGAACAATTCGACCGTTAACAGCTGCAACTCTTTGTGGCATTGCTTTCATCAAAGATACACTGCTAGCCATTGATAGTATTAAGGGGCATTTACTAGAGATTGATCCCACCTCTGATAACAGCACAATCCGAAATCCCAACCAAGTCAGGGAATTTCGCGATGTCAAAGGTCTTGCCGTGTGGTCAGATGCTCTCTGGGTAACGCGTGAAAATAGTGTTTATCTGTCCAAACTCTCGTCTTTGGCTTTAGAGCATTTTGTGACTTTGCCTTATCCGGCTGATGGCGTTGCTGTGTGGGAATCCACAATTTACGTGAGCTGCCAAAAACTCGGCTGTATTCTGATTTTTGATGGCAATACGCGTAAAGAAATTACCAGGTTTTATGCACCTGGAGTAGGGGTGGAAAATTTGGCAGTCAGCCTTGATACTCTTTGGGTTTGCGATCGCACAGAACAAACAGTCTATGCTATGGACAGAGCCACTGGAGAACTTAAATTCAGCGTCTTAACACCATTTGAATTTCCCACAGGGATAGCCTTACATCAAAATCAAGAGACAGGCAAAGACACCCTATTCATCGCTTATGCCTCAGATGAGCCTTATATCCGGGATAATCCCAATGCTGATCCCAGTCATGAACTAACATATCGCGATCGCACATTTATTCATCCCCTCGATTACCATCACGAGGCAGATAAACAATACGCCCTATCTAACGGCTATCTGATTGAAATGTCCTACGCCGAGGAAATAGCTCCCTTAGACGAGGTATATTTGCCCGATGTAGAATGGCGCATTGCCCTACCCTCAGAAACTGAACGCCAAAAGTTGAAACACATTGAACCTATTGGTATTCCTTTTACCGAAGAAGTCATCGATGGGCAACGTGTGGCAGTATTTAAATTTGATGCCCTCACTCCCGGCGAAAGACATATATTTGGCTGGAAAGCCCTGTTAGAAGTTCGCGGAATTAAGTATCGCATCACCCCAAAAGATGTAGAAAACGCTCCCGAAATCTCACCAGAATTTCAAAGTCGCTACCTAGTAGATGACGACGACTTGGCAATGGATACTGACATTGTGCGCCGTGCTGCTAGTGAAGCCATTGGTTCAGAAACCAATCTGCTGCGGAAAATGTACAACATCCGCAACTACGTTTACGATGAATTATCCTATGGCATTAAACCCCACATTGACACCCCAGATTTGGTCTTAGAACGGGGTGTTGGTTCCTGTGGCGAGTATGTTGGTGTTTTACTAGCTTTATGCCGTTTAAATGGCATTCCCTGCCGCACAGTGGGTAGATATAAATGTCCTCCCCATAGCGAACATCAAGGAGTTCCATTGCAACCAGACTTTAACCATGTGTGGTTAGAGTTCTACATCCCCGGTTTTGGTTGGTTACCAATGGAATCTAATCCTGATGATTTGGGAAACAATGGCCCATACCCCACACGCTTTTTTATGGGTTTATCCTGGTATCACATTGAAATTGGTAAAGGCATAACTTTTGAAACCTTAAGTAGTCAAGGTAAAAGGCTGACGAAAGATGACATCCCTCTAGGTGACTTGGCAATTAATCACATCCGCTTTACAATTCTTAAAGAATTACCGCCGTTTAGTCATTAGTCATTGGTCATTAGTCATTGGTCATTGGTCATTGGTCATTGGTCATTGGTCATTAGTCATTGGTCATTGGTCATTGGTCATTAGTCATTGGCAATAAACAAGATTCCCAATTTTGTTGTGGGATGGGTGTCCCCACCCG
>NZ_CAWQOY010000019.1:0-14042 GCF_963896525.1 Nodularia sp. LEGE 04288 | reverse complement strand
TGCTCCCTGCTCCCTGCACCCCTGCTTCTTCCCCCACTCCCCATTAAAATTAGTAAAGAACTAATCAGGAGAATTTATGCGCTTATTACATACAATGCTACGGGTAGGCAACCTGGAAGAGTCTTTAAAATTTTACTGTGATCTCCTGGGTATGAAATTATTGCGGAGAAAAGACTATCCAGGCGGAGAATTTACCTTGGCTTTTATCGGCTACGGTGACGAAAGTGATAACAGCGTCATCGAACTAACTTATAACTGGGGAGTAGAAAAATACGACTTGGGTAACGCTTACGGTCATATTGCCCTTGGCGTTGATGATATTTACAGTACCTGTGCAGAAATTAAACAGCTTGGCGGTAAAGTCACGCGGGAACCAGGGCCAATGAAACACGGTTCTACAGTAATTGCTTTTGTGGAAGATCCAGATGGGTATAAAGTTGAACTGATTCAACTGAAAAATCAAACTTCAGCCGCACCACAGGACTCAGCCGAAAAACTGGTAACCAAATAAGATATCTGCCCAAATTCCCAGACTTGATGATTTTCTTGTGGAACAGGCATCTTGCCTGTTCTGGGCGATCGCATTTGCGGAATTTCCCAGCCAGTGATCCCTTACCAGTGGATAAATCCCAACTAACTAGGAATTACGAACTACACAGAATCTAGCAAAGTTCCCGCATAACGATAATTTCGTTTTAAATTAGAGATAGAAGTAAAGCGTCAAACTGTTACCAATTAAGAATCCCAGATTGCCACCGCAGTTACACGCTGATATACATTGTTAATATTTGGATAATGTTTTGGGAGGTGGATACTGGAAAATTATCAAAATGAGGTAACACTATTCTCATCCGCAGCTACTGTCTGAATACTTCTACCTCCTTCCCAGTTCCTCATCCCAGCCACTTTCCTAAAAATCCTAAATCTAAAATCCTTAAAAATGCAGCCTACAGATCCCAATAAATTTACTGATACAGCCTGGGAAGCAATTGTCAAATCTCAGGATATAGTCCGTGCATATCAACAACAGCAACTAGATGTTGAACATTTAATTATTGCCCTTTTACAAGAACCTACCAGTTTAGCTATCAGGATTTTCGCTCGCGCTGAAGTTGATCCCGTCCGCTTGCAACAGCAATTAGAAGCATTTACCCAGCGTCAGCCGAAAGTTGGTAAAAGTGATCAGCTTTATCTTGGTCGTAACTTAGATGTTTTACTCGATAAGGCTGAAGAAGTTAAGGTGAGGATGCAGGATGCCTACATCTCGGTAGAACATATAATTTTGGCTTTCGCTGAAGATGAACGTATCGGACGGCGGATAATGAAAGCTTTTAACGCGGATAGCGCCAAGTTAGAAGCCAATATCAAAAGTGTGCGCGGTAGCCAAAAAGTGACAGACCAAAACCCAGAATCTCGTTATGAAGCTTTGCAGAAATTTGGTAGAGATTTAACAGAACAAGCCAAAGCAGGGAAGTTAGACCCAGTAATTGGAAGGGATGACGAAATTCGCCGGGTAATTCAAGTATTGTCTCGCCGGAGTAAGAATAACCCCGTGCTGATTGGTGAACCTGGGGTGGGTAAAACTGCGATCGCCGAAGCGTTAGCACAGCGTATGGTAAATGGAGATGTCCCAGAATCTCTGAAAAATCGCCAGTTGATTTCCTTAGATATCGGCAGTTTAATTGCTGGGGCGAAATTGCGGGGCGAATTTGAAGAACGTCTGAAAGCAGTCCTCAAGGAAGTCATAGAATCTAACGGTCAAATTGTCCTATTTATTGATGAACTGCACACCGTTGTGGGGACTGGTTCGAGTCAACAAGGGGCGATGGATGCCGGAAATTTACTCAAACCCATGCTGGCGCGGGGAGAATTGCGGTGTATTGGCGCGACAACATTAGATGAATACCGCAAACACATTGAAAAAGATGCGGCCTTAGAACGGCGTTTTCAGCAAGTATTTGTGGATCAGCCTAGCGTAGAAAATACCATTTCCATTCTCCGGGGATTAAAGGAACGCTACGAAGTTCACCACAATGTGAAAATTTCTGATTCAGCTTTAGTCGCTGCGGCTACATTGTCAGCCCGTTATATTGCTGACCGCTTTTTACCAGATAAAGCCATTGATTTGGTCGATGAAGCCGCCGCCCAGTTGAAAATGGAGATTACCTCCAAACCCGCCGAATTGGAAACCATTGACCGCCGCTTGATGCAGCTAGAAATGGAAAAGCTATCATTGGCTGGGGAAGAAAAGGAAACTGCACCAGCTAGGGAGCGTTTTGAGCGCATTGAGCAAGAAATTGCCTCTTTAACGAAAAAACAGCAAGAATTTAATGAACAATGGCAAGGGGAAAAACAGCTATTAGAGGCTATCAGTACTTTAAAGAAAGAAGAAGATGCTTTGCGGGTGCAAATTGAGCAGGCAGAAAGAGCTTATGATTTGAATAAAGCTGCCCAATTGAAGTATGGCAAATTAGAAGGCGTGCAGCGCGATCGCGAAGCCAAAGAAGCCCAACTTTTAGAAATTCAAAACCAAGGTTCTACTCTGCTGCGAGAACAAGTCACAGAGTCGGATATCGCCGAAATTGTCGCCAAATGGACAGGTATCCCCGTAAATCGTCTCTTGGCATCAGAACGGCACAAATTACTGCAACTAGAAACTCATTTACATCAACGAGTCATTGGACAACATGAAGCCGTATCAGCCGTATCCGCCGCAATTCGTCGCGCCCGTGCGGGAATGAAAGACCCCGGTCGTCCCATTGGTTCATTTTTGTTTATGGGACCCACAGGGGTAGGTAAAACCGAATTAGCCCGTGCATTGGCACAGTTTCTCTTTGATTCCGATGATGCTTTAATCCGTTTGGATATGTCCGAGTATATGGAAAAACACTCGGTTTCTCGTTTAGTGGGCGCGCCTCCGGGATATGTGGGTTATGAAGAAGGCGGTCAACTTTCCCAAGCTGTGCGCCGTCACCCTTATTCGGTGGTGCTGTTCGATGAAGTAGAAAAAGCTCACCCAGATGTATTTAATATTTTATTGCAGGTGTTAGATGACGGCAGAATTACTGACTCACAGGGAAGAGTCGTAGACTTCCGGAATACAGTCATAGTAATGACTAGCAACATCGGTAGCGAATATATTTTAGACGTTTCCGGTGATGATACCAAGTACGATATGATGCAGACACGGGTAACAGATGCATTGCGATCGCACTTCCGCCCCGAATTTCTCAACCGCGTCGATGATATCATCATCTTCCATGCCCTCAGCCGTACCGAGATGCGCCATATCATCCGCATTCAACTGAAGCGGGTAGAAAAACTGCTGCGAGATCAAAAAATCTCCTTTGAAATATCCGCCGCCGCCTGTGATTACTTAGTAGAAGCCGGCTATGATCCAGTTTACGGCGCACGTCCCCTGAAGCGGGCAATTCAGCGAGAAGTAGAAAACCCTCTGGCTACCAAATTATTAGAGAATACATTTATCCCTGGAGACACGATTTTCATCGAGAAAGAAGAACAGGGTTTAAGTTTCAGTAAAACCATGCCCGTTAAAGTCATAGTTTCACCATCTTCTGTCAAGGTTTTAGAGTGAAAAAGTTTGTAGTGGGGGCTTCAGCCCTCATGCAATCATCCTACTCAATAATTTCTTCATATTGATTGGTGTCATCTTCGGGCAATTCCTTGATTTCCATCAACACATTCGCCAAAGTTTTTTCATCTAGCCATTGATGACGTTCTTTGGTATAATCTGCTTTACCGGGATGGAAATATTGAATAAATCGAATAGTATCGGCAACTCCCAGAGAATTGATTAAGGCATCGTAGCCCTGTTTGATAATTTCATTTTGGGTTTTCATCATTGCTGTCCTCGGCTTGTATTACTTCCGCCAGCCATTGAACCGGATTATTGATATTGACGTTAATTAATTGAGAATTTATTTGGGCTTTTTTGAAGAGTCTATCATCTGTTGTCAGAAATACATCAGCCTGACTTCTTTCAGCACTAGCGATGTGTGTGGCATCATAGCTGGAGAATCCTAATTTTTGCAGTTCGGCTGCTCTATCTTCAATGAAGGGGCTATGAATAACTTTGATTTTAGCAATTAAGAGTAATTTTTTGACGTTTTGTAGTCTTTCTAAATCAGGTGTTTGGTTTAATTCCGCGATTAAAGCACTGCTGTTGATAAGTTTCCAAGTCTCTGATTGACATTTATTCAGAATTGTGATAATTGCCTGTGCTTCTAAATAAATACGAGATTGTGTCTGGTCATCAAACGGACGATTCAAACAACAAGCATCAAGATAAAGTTTATATTGTTGACTCATTGTGTTTAAAGCCAGTAATTTTGCCGCAGAACCAACCCGTAATCTGCTTTTGATTTGTGTACTCGTAAACTTCGACAAAACCCATCAGTATTCTGGCTCATATTCCTATTAATCTACCAGGAATACGGAAATCCGCATATAGCATGGCGGCAAACAATCCTAAAAATCAGGTGCGATCGCCTGGATAATACCTTTAAAATCCTAGTTGGTATCATGCCATGCTGGCTTGTAACTGCCACAAACATAATTTCAGTTCATTAAATCAAAATTACCAATCATGTTAGAACAAGGCACCATCAGTATTCATACTGAAAATATTTTTCCCATTATCAAGAAATCTCTCTACTCAGACCATCAAATATTCCTGCGGGAATTGGTATCCAACGCCGTAGATGCCATCCAAAAGCTGAACATGGTATCCCGCGCCGGTGAATTTGCGGGAGATATCGGTGAACCAGAAATCCAACTTGCTATAGACAAAGACAAAAAAACCCTTTCCATTACCGATAACGGCATTGGGATGACCGCCGAAGAAGTGAAGAAATATATCAATCAGGTAGCCTTCTCTAGCGCCGAAGAATTTATTCACAAATATGAAGGCAAATCAGACCAACCAATCATCGGTCACTTTGGTTTGGGTTTCTACTCCTCCTTCATGGTGGCGCAAAACGTCGAAATTGATACCCTCTCATACAAAGAAGGGGCGCAAGCCGTCCATTGGACTTGTGACGGTTCCCCAGCCTTCACCCTCTCAGAATCACCCCGCACCACTCGCGGGACAACTATCACTCTCACCCTCGCAGGCGAAGAAGAAGAATTTTTAGAACCAGCACGAATTAAGAATCTTGTCAAGACATACTGCGATTTCATGCCAGTGCCAATTAAACTGGACGGTGAAATATTAAACCAGCAAAAAGCACCTTGGCGCGAATCTGCCAATAACTTGACTAAAGAAGATTATTTAGAATTTTACCGCTATTTGTACCCATTTCAGGAAGAACCATTGTTATGGGTGCATTTAAATACTGATTACCCCTTTATCATCAACGGGATTCTGTATTTCCCCAAAATGCGCCCCGATGTTGATGTCACCAAAGGGCAAACCAAGCTATTTTGCAATCAAGTTTTTGTCAGTGACAACTGTGAAGAGATTGTCCCCCAATTTCTCATGCCTATGCGGGGTGTGATTGATAGTACAGATATTCCCTTGAATGTGTCCCGGAGTGCATTACAAGGCGATCGCACAGTCCGCAAAATCGGCGACTATATAGCCAAGAAAGTAGGCGATCGCCTCAAAGAATTGTACCGTGAAAACCGCGAACAATACATCAGCGCCTGGAAGGATCTCAGCACCTTTGTTAAATTTGGTGTCCTCAACGACGAGAAATTTAAAAAACAAATCCAAGACATCATCGTCTTCCGCACCACAGCTAAACTCCCAGAACCAGCCGCCACCCCAGCCGTAGAAGTCCAATCTTCCGAAGGCGATGCGTGGCAAGATGTCCCCTCAAACACATCCAGTCTCCCATATACCACCCTGAAAGAATACTTAGAACGTAACAAAGAACGCAACGAAAACCGAGTATTTTACAGCACCGATGAAACCAGCCAATCCACATACATAGAACTGCACAAAAATCAAGGCTTAGAAGTCCTATTTATGGACTCCTTCATCGACACCCACTTTATCAACTTCCTCGAACAGGAATACTCCGAGGTCAAATTTACCCGCGTAGATTCAGACTTAGATAACACCCTCCTAGAACAAGACAAAACCGGGGAAATCGTAGACCCCACCACCAACAAAACCAAAAGTGAGGTCATCAAAGAACTATTTGAGAAATCCCTCAACAAACCCAAACTGAACATCCGTACCGAAGCCTTGAAATCCGACGACCCCCAAGGAACACCACCAGCGATCGTATTATTACCAGAAATTATGCGTCGTCTGCGGGAAATGAACGCCATGATGCAACAACAGAATGCAGATTTTCCCGAAGAGCATATTTTGTTAGTCAATACTGCTCATCCCCTGATTCAAAACCTCGCAAGTTTCAACCAAAGTAGTATTATCCAGGAAGATGGTCAGTCATCGACAGATCCATTAGTGAATATGATTTGTCAACACGTTTATGATTTAGCGCTGATGACTCAAAAAGGATTTGACGCAGAAGGAATGAAATCCTTCGTCGAGCGATCCAATGACGTGCTTACTAAGCTGACAGAACAAGTTAGCAAGTAAAAATAGCCAATTGATCACCGTTGAATTACTGAAGAAGTCTCCCCTCTCCTTAGTAACTACCGTGTACACACAAGTGATCGAATCGCCCCCTAACCCCCAATTATGGGGGAACAAGAATTTTCAAAGTCCCCCAAACTTGGGGGATTTAGGGGGCGAAACAGGCTCAAACGCAGGCAGGAAGGACTTGTGTGTAGACCGTAGCTCCTTACTAAGGAGAGGGGTTGGGGGTGAGGTTCTTCGCCCTTAGAAAGTCACAGAGGGGTTGGGGGTGAGCTTCTTCGCCCTTGGTGTGCTATGTAGTCATCAATCGAACACAAACAAATCCCAGAGTCCGCGCAGTCCATACTAACGACTTCTCGCCACGCCAAACAGCTAACACCGAATCGGGACTAGAATAGAAAGGTTGTATTGAAATAGAAATTTGGAGATAGTTGCTATGTCTCGTCGTTGCGAACTAACTGGTAGAAAAGCAAATAACGCCTTTGCAGTTTCTCACTCTCACCGCCGTACCAAACGCCTCCAGCACGCCAATCTGCAAAACAAGCGTGTTTGGTGGGCTGCTGGAAATCGCTGGGTGAGAATGAAACTGTCCACCAAAGCCATCAAAACTCTAGATGCTAAAGGCTTAGAAGCAATGGCTAAAGAAGCTGGTATTAATCTGAATCATTACTAAACTTTTGAAATAAGAGAATAGTTAGCCCAGAAACCTCCCCATATGCGGGAGGTTTTTAGTTTTTTCATCTTATAGCAACCGCCAAGGAGGTTAAGACATAAACGGATAATCAAACTTAGACACCAAAAGGGTTTTAACCCACTCCCCACTCCCTACTCCCTACTCCCCAGCTATACTTTGTTTTGATTTGATATGTTTTTTTGCATAAATGGGTAACATAAGTAAACTCCGCCCTATATTTATAAACTTGACTGCTGTAGAAATACAGACTTGCAAAATACAAGTAAAATCACGGAGTTACTAAGTTCATCCTTAATGAATTAAATATCTCACAAAAATCAGTATTTTCCTTAAAAGCTAAAAACTTTATAGATGATATAACTGACACAAGCATTAATAAAGTTTTGATGATGTATTCACTGTGGAGTTAGCTCAATATAGCAACAAATTGTCAATAAAAATTAAAACCATGCCTGCCGACTCATTCATCAGGCATAAATCAGAACTCACCAAACAATTTAACCGCAAGAATCACTTGACAGGAAAGCATCTATGTCACAAAAACGCCGTCTAGTCAAGACAATAACCAATATTTTCACCCGAATTGGCAGAAATTCTATATCTGCAATTAAAAAGAGAATCGTCTGGCTACTGCGAACATTATTCGTCACCAAGAAACGACCAAGTTCGGCAAATGCTGGTTTCGTGTTGCCCACGGTGGCAATGGTATCAATAGTAGTGGTTCTGGTTACCACAGCCATTACATTACGGTCATTTAACCGAGCGCAAAATGCTAGTAATGTCCGTGTAGATCAAGCTGTTTTGACAGCTGCAACTCCAGCACTTGATCGAGGTAGAGCCAAATTAAGTAAGCTATTTCAAGACAAACGCTTACCAAGAGCAACACCAACCGATAAAGCATTAGACGATGTTTTGAAAGCATATGTAGAAGAATATACATTAGGTGACGAAACACCACTGAAGCTGACATATACCGATAATAACGTCACAGAGTCCAAACATTAGCTGACGTAGGAGATACAAGCCGGGATGGAGAATGGGAATTAGACGCAGCTAGAGTACCATCAGATCCCACAGAACCAGTTGGTGGCTTGCGAGTCGTTACTGGTGCCGGGATTTATTTACATAGAGATGCCGAACCTGATCCTACTCGTTTCGTTCAAGTAGTCAAAACCATTTGGCCAGATACAAGTCCAGTACCTCTATTCAATCCCCTCACTAACACGATTAAGCATATTCGACCATATTGGATGTATTCCGGGCTCATTTCAGACCCCAATAAAGACCCCTCATTAATCACCTATAAACGGCGTAAAATTCAAGATGACCCAATCTCAACAGGTATAAATGAAGAAGCAGATACTCCATATCTGCAAATGCGGGCTACGGCAGTTTATCACTACAAATCGGCTGGATACGATGCACAAAATCCCAGACCGATAGCTTGTGTAAGTAGTTACTATAATCCGACCAACAGCATTACAGCTAGTAACACAAAAAACTTTAAAGGTTTAGTCTTACCCCCTGCGGCAGGTATCCCCCAAGTTGAGGAGAAGGATATACCGACTAATTTAGGTTTAACCAAGGACGATTTATCCAACAACGGTATAGTCTACCCACCACCTCCATCTGGAGATCCTAACTCTAAGGAGAGGGCGGTGCTAGAGTACCAAGCTCAATTAAAATATCCAAATGGACGGTTGATTGATGATGGACTAATGGCAAGAGCGCTAGCCAAAACAGCCGCGAATCGCACTCTTTCCGAGCAGTCTGCTATTGATGCTCAACTTTGCGCCATTAGAATCGGATACCCAGACTACTACGCAGGTTTTACACCTGTCACTAGCAACCCTGTCATTCCTCACGGTGCAATTAGAGAAATCACCTTCTTAGCTCCCAGAGAAGTGAAGGCAAATAGTCTTAATCCACTTCAAAATGCTGCTCAATATGATGTGCCTGTTAAAGACAGACAAATCATCGAAACTCGAGCTACAGTCCTAGACCTAGACCTACTCCGCAAGAAAACCATCGGTGCAGGTGGCCCAGCCCAAGAATACTTACTACCCAATAGTGGTCTGATCTATGCCACTCGTGATGATGCCTTGCCAGATCAGAGTGACTTTGTTAATCCTGACGGTACTAATAATCTGAACGGGAGTCTCGCAAATAGTGCCTTAGACTTTAAAGTTGATCCGACTCGTCGTCCTAACGCCATTATGCTCGTCAACGGTTCAGAACTGTTGAGAGTAGAGGATTACCGTGATGCGGAGAAAGGATTCATTTTAGCTACCAATTTGCCGGCCTATGTTAAAGGCAACTTTAATCTACATACGAAAGAGGAGTTCACGCAAAAGCTAACACTTCCTGGTTGGAATAATTTCTACACTCGTAGCACAAAAGATCCTAATTTTGCTTGTCGTCCAAAAGACCCGAAACGGCTGGAAAATGGGGTTGATACTTGTCCCGTTGGTGATAAATGGCGACCTGCTACTGTGTTGGCTGATGTTGTTACCTTACTCTCTGGAAACTTTATAGAAGGATTCCGTAATCAGGGTGATTACGACTGGAGTGATCAGTCAGGATGGGAAGATGTAACAGTCAACCCTGCCCCAGTAGTGCCTACTGCGGATAACTTTCGTAAGTTTTCATTCATTCCTAAAGACATCAGCCTGGATGGTTATTCAACAGTTAATAACTTTGTCACCCAAGCACCCTGGGCTGATAACACCGCGAATAGTAGACCTAGAGGCGACTATTTCAATTCCTACTTGAATAACTTTGTGACACCTATTGCTCTGAGGGTGAGACCAGGGGCATACCTCACAGAAGTTTGTCCTGTAAAAAATGTCAATAAACTGACTGGAACAGGAACAGTAAGTCTACAAGGAAGCGCAGACCAAACAGTAAATGTAGCAACTTATTGTAGCAATCCTAACAACTGGACTATTCAGACATCCTGTGGTAACGGTGGAGGCAATACCAATGAGAAGGGTCAAATTGTTGGTAAAAATGGAGATCCCGATAACAATAGGCTGAAAACTGGATATGTCTTCGACGATCCAGAAACGTTTAAAACTGAAAATAACAAAGGCCCCAAATGTTTCGATGACGATGCTCCCCGCAGAATAGCCTTTGCGAGAAATGCAGATGGAACATTAAAAACACCGGTTCAAGCCCTTGGTGTTAATACAAACGGGAAAGTTGCTGAATTTAATTTTCTCAATCCTGGCAACAACATCTTGCAACCACCTAACAACGTCTCTATCCCTCTGTTAAATCCAGTTGTAAATCCTGCTGGCAATATCACAGCACTGAATCCACCGATATTGCAACTCAAACACCCTCAGGCTACTCCTACTAATCTAACTGCCAATGGCAATGCCGCACAAGGGGATAACTGGTTACAAATAGGGCAGGAAACCACTTTCAATTTAATTGTGGCCGCCGGAGATAACCCCATACGTCCTAAAGTCACTGTTAACAACGAAAATGTTGATTCCGAAGATAACGGTGGTCTACATAATTTTGTCCGCTTTATGCAATACTGGGACGGCGTAAATACCAATATTCTCGGTTCGTTCATTCAGGTGAAAAAGAGTCTCTATGCCACAGGTCCATTTCAGACATCTTTTACCACCAACGGCAACGATCCACGTAATTATAGGATTTCGATTAGTAGCGGTATCGGTACTGGTTACACTGCTCCCAGGAGACAGTGGGGTTATGATGTAGCATTGCTGTCTCAATCCCCTGACTTATTTGCCCAAAAGCTGGTATTAGGCTCAAATTCACCAAGTGAATATTTCCGGGAAGTTAGTCGAGATGACAAATGGGTAGAGTATTTGTTATGTGGTAAAACAAACCTTCAAAATCCTCAATATGCCATCCAAGATGTTCAGCAACGTCCCGCTATCTGCAAAACCTAAAATTGAGAACCTGGTGATAAGTCATGATTAAACGGAAACCACAGCAAAAAACTTCATCTTCCAGTGATTCGGGTTTTACGATTATTGAGTCAGTTTTAGGGGTAGTTGTCGTTGCCATTTTATTGGCTAGTGTATCTCCCTTGCTGGTCTTCTCAACAGCAACCCGTGTCCAATCTCGACGGGCAGAAAAAGCAACTCAAGTCGTAAATACATTGATTACTGCTTTGAGAACTAGCTCAATTAAAGCCCCTGGTGAATTCAATGCAGCCAACAAAATTCTATTAGAAGCAGCAACCGCAGCCGAGCCTAGAAATTTGGCAGACAATTTAATTAGTTTGGCACAGATGCCAGTTCCTGCAAATGCGAGCAATTTGTATCTCGTTAAAAAAGATGAGAGCATTTGCCACACTAGTCAGACTGGTTGTACCTCACAAAGCAAATTTGAGGAATATTACATTCAAGCACGTCAACTTATAGTCACAGGAAGTGCAGCCAATGACGGTTATCGTCTAGCCGTTCGGGTTTATCGAGGAGATGTTGATTTTACTAAACCTCTCTTAGCTAGTGATGTTAGCATCCAAAAAACAGCGTCAGTTGTGACTGCGGGAGTGGGTAACAGACAAGCACCACTAATTGAAAGAACAGTGGATATTGCCAATGGTCGCACTTCCTTTGAGGCTTTATGTCAGCGTCTTGGTATAGTACCTGCTAAGGACGGAAATAACCAAAACTGTCAATAATTAGCCAAGTGGTGATTTGAAGTACAGACTTTTTGGCGTTGCTGATTGAAAGTATGAATTTGTTTCACGCAAAGGCGCAAAGGCGCAAAGGAACAAAGAAAAAGAAAGGTAATTTTGGTATTTGATATTTTGATTCAGCAACGCCAACTTTTTTCTAGTGGAAAAAAACTGACAATGTATAAGCTGTGGATATTTACTAAAAGGAGCAGACCAAGATGATGAAGATAATCCAATTTGTTCTGAAGAGCCAAATCAAAAGCTCCAAAGTTAGGCAAAAGCCTAGTGGTTTTACTCTGGTTGAATTGTTAGTCGCTTTGGTCATTGCATCTTTAATCATCACACCATTATTAGGCTTTATGGTTAATGTGCTGACTACAGACAGCAGGGAGCAAGCTAAGGCCAATTCTGAGGAAGAAATTCAAAATGCTCTCAATTACATTTCCCGTGATATGGAGCAGGCGGTGTATATCTATGATGCTGATGGACTGGAAGCAATAAAATCTGAATTACTTTACCCCGGTGATGCGGGAAAGTCACCCATACTAGTTTTTTGGAAACGAGAATTAGTTCCTAAAGTCATAACAGCATTTGATGGGTCAGCAGATGATGCTTTTGTTTACTCTTTAGTTGCGTACTATTTAATCAAAGATGCTACTCCTAGTGCTACTTGGTCAAAGGCGGCTCGCATCGCTAGATGGCAAATTAAAGATGGTGTAAGAGCTAGTACAGGTGGTGTAACTTGTCCAGGATATAGTGCTGATCTCAAATATGTGAATAGTACCAACTGTCCCGATCCAGGTTTTTTACCTTTTAAAGAGACGGGAAATTTAACAGAGGGGATGAAAGCATGGAAAAAAAATGCAGGTGTAGCTTATACTAACCCTTCTAACGTTTTGATTGACTATGTTGATCAAACCCAAAATCCGCCAGGACTAAACGCTACTTGTCCTCCTAATTCCACAGATCCTCAAATTACATGGTCAGCAGTAACACCAGCAAATAATATAACAGGGTTTTATGCTTGTGTAGATACAGCCAATACAACAGCACAGCTATTGATTAGAGGTAATGTACTGGCTCGTATTCAAAACGATGTAAATAAAATCAATTACACTGCTGGTAATCAAACTTATTTCCCGACAACCAGTGTAAGAGTTAAAGGACGGGGATTCTTAGTTAGGTAAATATTTAAAATCAAAGGAGCAAACAATGGCTGCTGATGACATAAGAGAAAAGTTGAATATCAAATTATTCCCAAGCAAACTACGAGTTTTAGCATCTGAATCCAATCAGCAAGATGCTGGTTTTACATTGATCGAACTCCTAGCCGTGCTAATTATGATGGGAATTTTAGCTGCGATCGCTGCTCCAGGATGGCTGGGTTTTGTCAATAGACAACGGGTAAATAAAGCTAATGAAGCTGTTTTATCTGTCTTACAACAAGCACAGCGAGACGCTAAAAAGCAAAAGCTTAATTACAGTGTGAGTTTTAGAACTAATGGTAATATTTCCGAAGTTGCCGTTTATCAAGTTACAACGCCTCTTCCCAACCCACTTCCTTGGCGTAAATTAGGCGAGAGTGTAGATATTAAACCTGACAAAATCGCCCTTTTAACAAATCTGACTGATACCAATAAAACTGATGCGACTGGTGCTTTAAATGTAAATTACAATTATTTAAATACTGCGAAAACTATTACCTTTGATTACACGGGAAGTTTGCCAAAGGCTAACTTTGGCGGAGTAAATGGAAATGACGAAACCAAAGGCTTAAAAATTGCTGTAGTTCTACGCGGTGCTGGTAATTCTGCATCAGCTAATGATACGAAGCGCTGTGTGATTGTGAAAACTCTTTTAGGCTCAACGATAACAGAGAAAGATAATAAATGTAATTAAATCAATTGTCTTTTGCTAAAACTAAATGATAAAATTCAGTAAAAATACGGTATAAAAAACTGCTCCTAGATAGCAAAATAAAAACGTAATACCAATTATTTGTGATGCTGCATATTATTTCGACCCCACCCCTAACCCCTCCCCGCAAGCGAGGAGGGGAACTGGATTTCGGGTTAAATTCTATTTATGCATCTTTATATTAAATTGGTATAAGG
>NZ_CAWQOY010000018.1:0-14303 GCF_963896525.1 Nodularia sp. LEGE 04288 | reverse complement strand
AATTTCTACCGTGTATTACATGGGAAAATTAATTTTCTACTTTGACTGTTTTTTTGACCCATAAGATGGACATCTACTTTCTGAAGCATATCTATGCCAAAAAGCTCACTTGTTCCTTCAAATCACATTTATTTTGGGAAGCTGACCGAATTTCTGTGGAGCATACACCATTATCTATCCCTTTCGAGGATTTATTGCAATTAATTGAATATCAAGGTGCAATCTTGATTGATAAATCTTTAGAAAATTGGCAGGCTAAGTTAAACAGAGCTAAAGCTAGGGATGAAGAACGACTCAAGGCTTATTACAATACTATTAGCTCGGAAATTCACCAAAAAATTGTGCTGAAACAGTTAATAGGGGATGAAAAGGACAAAGAATTAGCGCGAATTGAGGCTACTAACCGGGAATTAGAGAGAAAATTGTGGGATATCCAAGAGCGTTATACCATGAGTATAGAGGCTTGGTTACACAGTGCAATGGTTATTCATTTACCTACTGTACATATTCAATGTGAGTTGCAAAGAAAGAAAGCCAAACGGACGGTTACAGCCGTTTGGAATCCCTTTACGAAAATTATTGAGCCGTTGCGTTGTGAAGTCTCAGGAGAGGCTGTTTATACTTTTTATTTAGATGACATAGACGCTAAAATTATTTCCTCGGCAGTTTGGCAAAGCTAATTCGCTGTTTTTGACATCACACCATATTTAAAATGACATTCAAGCTGAAAATCCAATTTTTTACTGGTTGATAAATTTTCCCACCCACTTACTGATGGGAGAATAACTCGGCGTTTAGCGGCTTGTGAACTTTTACGTCAAAAGCGGCTTCGTTCCTATCGAATTTAATGAATTACCATTTTCGCTCAAACATAAATTTCGCCTATCTCAAGCACGAAAGAGGTTTTGCAAGGGGTTTGTGGTATTTATGAAATACAAACCAAGCTTGACTCACAATATAAAAAATAACTCTTTGCTATAAAAATTTAATTTTCAATAAAGTAAAGACAATGAAATGCACGAATTTATTCAGTTTCATATTGTCCTCAATATTGCTTTTTTACTCAATAGATTTCTCAGCCAAAGCTCAAATCATTCCCGATAATAATTTACCTAACAATACACAGATAAAATTAGATAATAATACCATAATTATTGAAGAAGGAGCTAAATTAGGAACCAATTTATTCCATAGTTTTCAAGAATTCTCTTTTTCTCGTGAAAATGTAGCTCATTTCAATAACCCTTTGGATATTCAAAACATTTTTAGCCGGGTTACAGGCGCATCAATTTCTCAAATAGAAGGAATCCTCAAAGCCAATGGTACAGCTAATTTGTTTTTACTTAATCCAAATGGAATTATCTTTGGAGAGAATGCAAGACTGGATATTGGGGGTTCATTTTTAGCCAGTACAGCTAATAGCTTAATATTTGCAGATGGCTTAGAATTTAGTCATCAAAATCCTCAACCAGATCATCTACTGAGCATTAATATACCAATTGGTTTACAATATGGGACTAATCCCAAACCAATTAGTATTCAAGGTACAGGACATGATTTAATTGGCCCACCTTTCTCTCCGCTCATTAGGGGTAACTCAACAGGCTTAGAAGTAAACCCCGGAAATACATTGGCAATTATTGGGGGTGATGTATTGTTAGATGGTGGCATAATAACAACACAGGGAGGACAAATTGAACTAGGTAGCGTTGCCGATGGTGTAGTAAGTATTAACTCTAATACCTCTGGCTGGAAATTGGGTTATGAAAAAGTCACTTCTTTTCAAGATATTACCCTATCAAACCGCGCACTAGTTGATGTTAGTGGTATCGGGAATAGTTCTATACAAGTAGAGGGTCGAAGAATTACCCTAGCAAATGGTTCAGTCATCTTAAATCAAAACCAAGGCTCATTAGATTCAGGTTCCTTGAACATCAATGCTTCTGAATATTTAAGTATTAGCGGTAGCGATCCCATTGCTAGAACAGCAGGTGGTATACGCAGTGAAACTTTGGGTTTTGGTAACTCTGGAGATATCACAATTTTTACAGATAGAATAAATATAACGAACGGAGGATTGATAAGTAACTTAACTTTTGGCGCTGCCACCAGTGGAAATATATTTGCCAACACATCTTCTCTGGAAATACTAGGGTTTTCACCTTTAAATCCTCATGTTCTCAGTAGTATCTCTACTGCAACTTTTGGTTCTGGAGATGCAGGTAACATTTCATTAGCAACAGGGAATTTTACTCTTGTTGATGGAGCTAATTTATCTTCTTCAACTTTTGGATCTGGTAGAGGAGGAGATATAACTTTGAATGCTACCAACTCCATTGAAGTCAGAGGAGCATCAGCAGTATTTTTTCAGCCAAGTATTGTGTCTTCTGTATCGCTTAATACGGGAAATGCAGGTACTTTAATCATCAATACACCAAGGGTAGTAGTTACTGATGGAGGAAGAGTTAATGCGGCAACAAATGCAAGTGGCAATAGCGGAAGCCTGACTATCAACTCCAACTCTGTAGAGGTAATTGGCACATTAGCTGCTACTGGAGAATCTAGCCAAATATCTTCCTCGGCTAATACAGTTAATCCTGTTTTACGAGAGTTACTGAGACTACCTTTATTACCTTCTGGTAACTCTGGAGATGTGACAATAAACACTAATGTTATAACTGTACATAATGGGGGTTTAATTGGTGCAACAAACGAGGGACTGGGCGATGCTGGTATAGTTAGAGTTAATGGTAATCGTGTTTTTTTAGACAACGAAGGTAGTATTGCCGCAGCTACTGCCTCTGGTGAAGGTGGAAATATCTTCCTCAACACTCACGATTTACGATTGAGTGACCGCAGTCGTATTACAGCAACGGCTGGAGGTCAAGGCCGTGGAGGCAATATTTTTATCAAGTCAGATACATTATTAGCTTTAGAAAATAGCAACATCACAGCTAATGCTTTTGAAGGAAAAGGAGGAAATATTCAGATCAACACTCAAGGATTTTTTCTGTCCCCTGATAGCCGAGTTACGGCCAGCTCAGAACGAGGAGTTGACGGAACTATTGAGATTAATACTTCTTTCATTGATTTCACCAAGGCTGCTTTAATACCATCAGTAGTTGAAGTTCCCCAAGTTACCAATGTTTGTGCGGCTTATTCACAGGGAGAATCCGGAGAATTAGTCATCAAGCCAGCAACTGTTCCTCAAAATGCGGGCAATTACCTGAACAGTCTTTCTGGCTGGGAAGATAAAGAAGATTACCAGGAAGAAACTGAAAAATTGTCAGATAAAACATCTCAAAAATTGGTTGAAGCCCAAGGGTGGAAAACTAACCCCGATGGCACAATCAGTTTTACAAGTACGCCTAATGATGTGGTGCCTTACGGTTCTTCAACTCCCCCTCCTTGTGTGAATTCTTCTCACTCTCAAACAAACGATTAATTCAACTCTTGAAAGCGGTTATGGGCTTCTCCACACCCTACCCCCTTTTTAATATTTTCTATGTTCAAATTCAAAATCCAGTACATTTTTGCAACTACTTTTATCTTTGCATCTCAACCACTACTAGCACAAGAACGAATCCCCACATTTCCTCAACAACCACCTTCGGTTTCTCCCTTAGCGCCAGAAGAGGAAATCAAACTAGTTCCTCTATCTCCCCCACCTTCACCACCTGAAATTACTGGTGAGAATATACAAGCCATCAAGGTAAAACGCTTTGTTTTTAAAGGCAACACAGTATTCTCCAATCAAAGGCTTGAAGAATTACTTACACCTTTTATTGGCAAAGAAATTACTTTTTCAGATTTGCTGCCAGCTCGTGCAGAGATTACTAAACTGTACGTAGACAATGGATACATTAGTTCTGGAGCATATCTGCCCATCACAGAAAACCAAGCAATTGACCCGAATCAAGCCGTCATCACTATTGGCGTTGTTGAGGGAAAATTGGATAAAATTAACGTTGTAGGCACTTCAAGCTTAGAACATTATATTCGTTCTCGCTTACCCAACACTTCAACGGTACTGAATAGCGATCGCTTACTGGAAGATTTGCAGCTATTACAACAAGATCCCCTGATTGAGTCGATTACAGCCGAACTGATCGAAGGCACTCGCTTACAACGACCTGTTTTGACAGTAACGGTTCAAGAGCGCGAACCATTCAAGGTGGAAGCTATTTTGGATAATTCTCGCTCTCCAGCCGTGGGCAGTTTTCAACGCCGAGTTGATTTAAGCCATGCTAATTTGCTGGGGTTAGGCGATCGCTTTAGTGTTGGCTACAGAAATACAGAGGGCAGCAACACGATAACCACCAGCTACACTGTGCCGATCAATCCACAAAACGGCACTCTGCAATTCTTTTACGCCAACACCTCATCCACTATTATTGAACCCCCCTTCACTAACTTGGATATTCTTTCTGATGCTCGTGCTTACGAAGTGACTTTCCGGCAGCCACTGCTACAACGAGCTACGGCTAATTCCAACCAAGAATTTGCACTGGCTTTAACTGCTTCGAGACTAGAAAGTGAATCTTCGTTGCTCAACACTCCTTTCCCGTTGAGTATTGGGGCTGATGCTACCGGACGAACAAGAATTTCTGCCGTGAGGTTTTCCCAAGAATGGATAGACCGTAGCCGTCAACAAGTGTTATATGTTCGTTCACAATTTAGCTTGGGTATTGATGCTTTTAATGCAACTATTAATGATTCTGACCCTGATAGTCGCTTTTTTGCTTGGAGGGGACAAGCTACTTGGGTGCGGCGGTTATCAGCGAACACTTTGCAAATCAGGGCAGATATGCAATTGGCTGACAGACCGCTTCTTCCTTTAGAACAAATTGGACTGGGGGGCGCAAATTCTGTGCGTGGTTATCGCCAGGAGACGTTTTTAACTGACAATAGACTTCTACTATCAGCCGAATTCTACATTCCTGTATGGCAAGAAGAAACCAGAATTTTACAACTCATTCCCTTTCTTGATCTAGGTACTGCCTGGAATGATAGTAATGGCACAAATAATACATCAGTCACAACAGGTACTCTGGGATCTTTTGGACTTGGCTTGCAGTATCAATTGGGCAATCGCTTCAATGCCCGTCTTGATTTGGGAATTCCCTTATTTTCTGTTAATACAAATTCAGACGCAAAAACATGGCAAGAAAATGGTGTTTATTTTTCTCTCGGCTATCAACTTTAAAATATTTATTTTGCGGCATATTTCTATCATTGCTGATAATTTTTTCTCCAGAGCAAACGATTGCGGCTCCCACCCCAGGACAATTGAACCAAAGGGGATTTACTCAACTACATCAAGGACTTACATCAGCAGCATTACAGACTTGGGAATCAGCTTACCGTGCTTACAAAAAACTGAATGACACCGAAGGAATGACGGGTAGCCTGATTAATCAAAGTTTGGCATTACAAGCTAATGCTTCATATTCTCGTGCTTGCCAAACTTTAATTCAGGCTTTGGAGATGGAAAATTGGGTTTGTCACCCAATTCATTTGCAACGTTTTTCCCAGACTGAATATCAAGAACGTTTAAATCAAGCGTTACAAAACCAACCTTTACAAAACGTCCAAGTTGTGGGACTTCGCAATCTTGGGGATGTGCTGCGGCAACTGGGAAACCCAGAGGCCTCTTCTCTGGTGCTAAACAAGGCTAGGGAAATTGCGAAAAATCTTGGATTGGAAGCACCTAATTTATTACTGAGTTTAGCTAATACAGAACGCTCACTTTTTGAACAAGCTAAAAGCAGATATGACTTCATAGATGAACCCCTATCTAAACAAGAAGCACTGAATACAGCCCAAGTTAAACTTATGGCGGCTCTAGAACTTTATCAAAAAATAAATACCATTCCCGCACAGTTAAATCAACTAAACTTGTTATTAGAATCTAGTGATCCCAACCCACAATTAATTCAATCTTTAGTTGAAGCTTTATTAACTAACCATCATCAATTTTCAGAATTACCCACCATAGAATCTATCTATGCTCGAATTCAACTAGCTCAATCCCTGATCAAAATCAATGATAAATTACCAATAGCATTCGCACTAAGTCAAACAGCTTTATCATTAGCTGATGAATTGGACAACCAACGAGCAAAATCCTCTGCTTTGGGAACTATCGCCAATGTTTACATTCATTTGGGTCAAGAGTCGAAATCAATCAAATATCTCAGCCAAGCTATGGGAATTGCTCAATCAGCCGAAGCTTGGGATATTGCTTATGAATGGCAGTGGCAATTAGGTCAATTGTACAAAAAAAGTAATCGTATCCAGGAGGCAATCCAAGCATATACGGCTGCTATTCACAGCCTAGAACTTGTTCGCAGCAGTATTTTATCTCTTAACCCAGAACTTCAATTTGCTTTTAAAGACAAAGTTGAACCCGTGTATCAAGAATATATGGAGTTACTATTGTCTCAAGATAACATCAATTTTAGACAAATCATCCAAACTCAAGAACAGCTAAAATTAGCTGAATTAGAAAATTTTTTACAATGTGGTAATTTGATTCCTAAATTTTCTTTGCTGGATGTTCAAGATTCTTCTCTCAAAATTCCACATACTATTTATTTAATTAAACTGAAAAATAGAATAGAGGTAATTCTTCGTAATCCAAAAGGGGATTTTTATCATCATAATCTAGAAGTAAATTTAGCTGAAGATACTATTAATACACTAATTGATTTTCTGCAAAATCAACGGCTTAATTCTTTTGCCGAAACTGATTTTCTGCTTTATCCTCAATCTTTATATAAATTATTACTTGCACCGATCAGCAAGTATTTACCAGACACAGGTAATTTAATCTTTGTTTTGGACACTTATTTCCAAAACTTGCCCATCTCTATGCTACATGATGGTGAAAAATATTTAATTGATTCTTATACTATTTCCGTAGCCTCAAGTTCTCAAGTTTACCAAAATCAGGCTTTCAAACCAGGACAGTTAAGGGCTTTAGTCGCGGCAATTTCTGAAGAAAGTCCGAGTTTTAGAGATTCTTTAGTTCCTCCTAATTTGAATCCCTTACCAGAGGTTAAGGCAGAAATAAAGAATATTAGGAAGAATACTGTTTCCACCTCCGAACTACTGAATCACCAATTTACGAGCGATCGCTTTCGACAAAAAATTGGCAATTCGCCTCTACCAATAGTCCACGTCAGTACTCACGCGCAATTTAGTTCTGACCCTGAGCAGACTTTTATTTTAGCGTGGGATCGTCCCATGAATCTCTTGGATTTGAATGTTTTGCTTAAACGACAAAATAGTCAATCATCGATTGATTTACTGGTTCTCAGTGCTTGCCAAACAGCTAAGGGAGATAGGCGTTCGGCATTGGGTATTGCTGGATTAGCAGCCCAGTCAGGCGCACGAAGCACAATCGCAACTTTGTGGCTAGTAAATTCTGACTCTACTGTACAACTAATTAGCAAATTTTATGAAGGTTTGAAAAATGGGCTTTCTAAAGCCGAAGCGCTTAGACAAGCTCAATTAAGTTTACTTTCTAATCCTCAATATAGTCATCCTTATTACTGGGCAGCATTTGTTCTGGTTGGTGCTTGGGACTGACTTTCCAAAAGTTTTACCCCAACTTGTGCCTTAGCCAATTCTTCCGCATCATTTTTTTGCCTAGCCAACTTTACTGCTTCTGCGTATGCTCTTTTGGCAGATGCTAGTGAATGAGTTTCTAACAAACCTGTCTCCAGATAGCGATCGCCTAACATTCGATAAATAGCAGGATTTTGAGTCCCATTTTTAGTTCGTGCTGCCAAGACTCCAATGGCCTCTGTGAGCAAGTTTTTGGACATATACGCAGCGTCTAAATCAATTGCCAGAGCATCTTCATCCAAACTGAGGCTTTCAATTTGCTCAATAACACTTTTTATCCCTTGTGCTTCTAACTCTGGTAATACGATGGTGACAAAGGAACTAGCACTAACTGGTTTATCTCCTTGATTAGCAATGATAGTTATCTGGTAAATACGCCCAAACTGCATTGCTGGCAAAGATGAGGGGTACGGTAGTGAGGTATTTTGAACATTCTTAGACCAGTTTACTCCCATCCCGTTTACCTGAATTGTGTAACTTGTGGCTTCTGGTACATTTACCCAGGACAATCTAGGACGGGTATTGAGAATTCGACCTACGTAGGGAGTAATTAGCTGAGGCGTATTTTCACTTTCTCCTGTCCCTCTGGTGTTGGAACAATAACCACGAGTAATTGGAATACATATTTCCCGCGATTGGGGTACTTCTGTTTTACATACATCTACAGCATTCTTACTCTGCTGAATTTCTAAAATTCTTCGACTGGCATAGCATATAATTTTTACCTTAAAACCATTCGCTGGTTGAATTTGATCGTCAGGACAAATTAAATTTCCTACCGATAAATGCAGATCGCCCCCATTAATCACTCGTCCCACAGGATCATCACATACACGCTTTGCAAATCTTTGCTGTTGCCCAGACACACTGCTGGAGCTTGAAAGAACTAGAAGTAAAGCAATCATAATGTTATCTATTGCTCTAGCAGTGGTCATAAAACATTTCAGATATGTAAATTCAGTAAATTTTATAATTTATACACGTACTAAACCTTAGCAAGTGAAATGTATTATGCAAATCTCTCTTAAGAAAGATTATTATTTTTTCTTGTTTAAATGTGTGATTGTGACTTTAATAGTATTAGTATTTCCATTCAAAGTTATTAACAAGATAACACCTCTATCATAGGATAGATTGTTATAGCTATTTACACAAATATAATGTATTTAACCAATTGTTTAAGTTACCTCTTAACCTACGGGAGCATCCCAACTTATAAGATACATATTTCATTAAGCCGTAAGAACCTGATTCCACAGTTAGACAGAAAAGATATATTTGCCAAAGTGAGATGTTCCCACTGCTTCTGCTTCTGCTTCTGCTTCTGCTTTCTTGAGTTAGTTTTTGCTTAGACGATCTAGTAATTGCTGCCGCCAAATAAGTACTTCTGGTAGGCTTGATTCAGCTATCATACATACTTCCCATGAAATTCTAGCATTAGTAGTTTTATCTACAGCATCTTGTACTTGCGCTAACAAACAATAAGTGTCTGTTTTAGTCGAATCGATTTCCATTGACTTCTGTAAATATTTTTCCGCCTCAATATATTGTTGCTGCCCTAATTTAGCCCAACCTAAATTTTTATATAACGTAGTTTTTATTTCGGGGTTTTCGGTCAACTTTAATCCTTTAAGTGCCAATGTTTCTGCTTCATGATATTTTTCTTCTATATTTTTTAACCGGGAGAGATTATTTATAGAGGCTGCTGCATTTTGACTGAGTTTAATCGCTATATTATATTGTTCTTCTGCTAATTTATACTTGCCAAACTCATCATAAATATTACCTAATTCATAATATAATATCCCATTATTAGGTTGAATATTTATAGCTTTTTTTTGGTGAGCAATTGCACATTCAATTTGTCTTAAATCCTGACATACTAGCCCTAAATTTATATATGCATTTACATCTTGAGGATTATATTCAATCGCTCTTTCTAAATTATTTTTAGCTATTTTTAAATTTGTCAAGTTACGCCCAGCTTTTTCAAAATAGAAACTGGAAATTTTATTACTACTTTGAGGATGAATTTTTATAGCCCACTTGAAAAAGTGTTGGGCATTTTCAGATTTATTTTCTGCCTCTAATTTTTGTCCTTCAGATACTAAGGCATTAGCTATCCCTGGCAACACAATTTTGAAAACTCCTACACTTCCTAAAACTATAAATGTAAATATTGCACTAAACATAAATGTTTTAGACCTAGTAACCCTGTAAAATTTAATTTGCTGAGGCAATTTCTCTAAACGCTGCAAAATTACTTGTGTAGATGGCGGACGCTTGCCAGGAGCTGGAGCCATCAACTCATCTAGCAAGTCTGCAAAAAGTTTTTCAATGTGTTGTGCTTTATTTCTCCAGATAAGCCTTGTTGTTTGCGGATCTGTTGGTAAATTGGTTACATGAATTCCAGTTACTAAATATGCTAGCGTTCGCCCTAAAGCATAAAAATCTGATTGTGGTACTGCTTGACCGTTAATTTGTTCCAGGGGGGTGAAACCAGCCGTTACAAGTACTGTAATTTCATGATGACCAAGCCCCATATCATTACCCCCACTACCACTAACTTTTGCTAAATAGCTATGAGTTACTTCTCTGACTGCACCAAAATCAATTAAACCTAGCTGACCATCAGGTTGAACAATTATGTTTGAAGGTTTAATATCTCTATGAAAAAAACCACTACGATGTACTTCATCAATAATTTTTACTATTTGTGTAAGCCAATTCAGAGCTAAAGCTTGAGATATTCTTCCGTTAGCTTTCACCCATTGTTCTAAATTCAGTCCCTCAAATTTTTGCATCACGAAGCAATGCAGTTCAGTAGAACTATTATTGGGTATAACAGTAAATAAATCGTCTATAACTCTAGGAATCCCAGGATGATTAAAGAGCTGCAATGTCAGTGTTTCTCGTTCCAGCAAGCTGATTTCCTTGGGTCTTTGCGATCTCAACACCTTCATTACTTTACGAGTGCCTTTATCATCCACTACTTCAAAAATTTCTGTCCTGTAGCGGAAGTCTAAAGGACGTAATGGTTTAATTAACCGAAACCGCTGGTCAATTAGCAGTTCCGTCCCGCAATTAAGGCATCTCTCACTATCGTCAGGATTCTGCCTCTGTTTACACTTAGGATTGATACAATAACCCACACTTTTAAATTTTTAGAATAATTAAGCTGATTTAAATTCATAAACTGTATTTTGAACTAATTTTAAAGCATAAGTGCAAACATACTTTACAATTTGAGGCTCTAAACTCAATAGTAATTCTTTACTATCATTTGTTTCTTGCTCAATTAAAGAACGTGCATATAAAGCCTCTATAGCTTCAATTACTTCTGATGTCGCCACCTCACTCTTCTGTATCTTTTTAAATTTTTTAAGCAATTCTCTCAATGTAATTGAATTAACAGAGTTTTGAGTTAGTTCTTCTGTTAAATAGAACATGATCTGTTTCTCTAAAATAGTTAAACGACCTTTCTCTTCAAATAATTCATCTAAGCTCTCTTGGACTATATCTGTCATCAATACAGTTTGAAAATCTAAAAAATCCTTTACACTTCCACCAAAAAATTTTTGAATTTTTTCAGCTAACATCTTTAAAGATAAAGGATTTCCACGATAGGTTTGAACTAAATCTCCCCATTTATCCTCATTAGTTAACCCGTACAAACGAAAGATATCTAAAGCTTCCTTTCCCAACCCTTCAAGTTTTACTGTCCTAACTGGTCGTCCTTTTTTTTGTAGACGATTACAATCAATAAATGGTTCACGGGTGGTTAGAAGTAAACAACTTTGATGCTGTTCTTCTATGACTCTATGAAAAAACGTCCCATACTCTGCATACTGCTTGCCGTAGGCATTGGAACCTGTATTTCTATCTCCCTGTAACAAAGACTCTGCTGAGTCGAGAATAACTAAACAACGATTTGAACGCAGATATTCTAACAATTTAGATGTCCTAGCTTGGATGGATTCTGGTAAATCTAGCTCATGATTTTCCAAATAGGCGAAAGTTTTAAGCAGGTCAGCAACTAAATCTGTTAGTAACGGACTATACGAAACTGACTTCCAGATAAAACTATTAAACTCATACGGACCCATACGCAAAGCTTGAACTAATTTCCCAACTAAAGCACTTTTACCTAGTCCTGCCGGACCTACAATTACTACACAACGTTCTTGAGCTATGAATTCTTTTAACATCGCTAGTTCAGGAGTTCGTCCGTAAAAATTAGATATGTCAGGCAGATTTCCTGAAACTATAGGTAGCCCAGCAGAAGCTTCATTCCATGTTCCTGGTTTGTTACCAGCTAGTAATATCTGTTTTTCTACAATGCCCCGCAGTCGTTTTTTGGTGACTTTTTCTCCATTCCCTAATATCCCTGTTAACAGTACCCACAGTTTAGGTGCTACACGGCGCTGCAAAAGATTAATGTCATAGGGACTATTCTCTGCTACGTTCTTGTAATCCAAATCAAGCCAGGCCGATCTAAGCACAATTTTTTCTGGCTCCTCTAGCCATCTGCCTTCTTTTGCAAACACTAAGTCATCTATGGCTTGGATAGCTTCTTTAGCATTCACCTTTCATTAAGCTCCTTTGAGTGCTGTGTTTTCTTAATTTCATCAAATACAAAATTTGTACTGTTAGCAGATTATCTGCTAAAAAGCTGGCTTAATCTACTTTGTATTTCATACAAAGCTACAGATTTTAAAACCGGATGTGGAAAAACGAAGCTAGACACTGATGCGGGTATTCTGATTTTATACTTCACTTAATTTGTAACCGATGTATAATTTCTCCTTAACAAATTACAGTATTTGGAGTTGTTATTGTATTATGATACTGCTATATTCTAGTTAAAGTACGCACTCAATCAAAAAAAAGTTCGTGCCTCAGCACCCCGATCTAAAGAGACGGGGCTTCATGCCCAAGAACCTTTAGGTAGCTGACCAGTCTAAGTCCTTACGAGGACTACGTTTAAGATGAAAAAAAATATGAAAGTGAAAGCATTGAAAAATCCAAATGACAAAGCGCCACTAGGGAGTAGGCGCTTTGTCTGTTTGTAAAATTCATCGTTTAAAAGAGCGGGGTGGCTCTCAAAGGTACAGAATTAGTGGTTGTTGAAGTTTGGCGACCAATACAACTACTAAATTTGTCCAAGAGTTTTTACCACGCTGCAAGATCCATTATAGGATCTACCGTTGGGAAAGTCTATTCCTTGCGGGATGTTTTGGCTACTTAAAATTGGCAATTTCAAGTAAAGTGAACTTTAATGAAGAAAAATTGCAAATTTCGTCGCAAAAAAACTGTAGTAGCGTGAATAACCCCCTCTGAAGCTTGTAAACAGAGTTATCAGGGGAAAATATCGTGTTAAATATCAAATATTCAGCATCAGAAGTAGGTCTGACGCAAAGGATGTTGGGGATAAATCCAAATATCCTCAAACTTAATTGCTTTGCATTGGGAGTAACGACAGGAGGAAGTAAGTCATGACTTACCTCAATACTTCCCCAAAAAATCGCCCAATTCCCAAACTCTTTCCTCTTCTCCTCTGCACCCTTTCCTTTTGTTTCATGGACGGGGGCAAAGGCTGATGAATGCAGTAACAACTGAATATCCCAATGATTTACTTGCGGCTGAGTACCATGAGTTGACAGTAGGTAGCGCCATTCACCCGGCATTGATTGAGGGTAACTTCTTTCACATTGAGGGAGAATCAATTTACGATTACTTGTTTATCTCCGATAAAATCCCCCGCAAAAATGCCGGACGAGTCACAGAAGGATACATCAAGCGGTATCAGCATTTGCTGTTGGGTGGGATATGGATTAAGTCCCTTGACCCGTTCAAAAATTGGCAACCAATGGAATGGGGGCGAATTAAGCCGAACTTCCCCCGCATTGATTGGCAAAAAGGTAGGCCAGTTAAGTACGAATCACCCCCCAAAACAGCAAACAGAGTTACCTACTTCGATGTTGCTAACTGTATTTGGGACCTAATTGCAAAGCGTTACAACATTAAGCGATATCATTCACTTTTAACACTGCGCTTACTAGATCAAGTCAATCCACTCCTGTTCTGGGAATGGATGAAGCGGCACTCAGAAATTCCCATCATCTTATGCGAGGGTGAAAAGAAAGCCGCTTGTTTGCTGAGTTTGGGGTTTGTCGCGATCGCACTGCCTGGAATTTGGAACGGACGTGTCGGTAAACAGGATTTCGATGAACGTTTGCACCCTGACTTAGTGCCACTAGCTCAAGCGGGACGCAAGTTCATTATTTTATTCGACCACGAAACCAGTGATAAAACACGTTGGTCAGTGTACCAAGCAACGATGCGAACTGGCAAAGTGATTGAGGCAGCAGGTTGTACTTGTGAAGTTGCCTCACTACCAGGGACAGAGAAAGGTGTTGATGATTTTGTGGTTGGTCGGGGCAAAGATGCCAATACATTACTGAGTGCGATCGTTGATGATGCCAAATCACTTCAAGATTACCAGCCTTCATACCACAAGAGAAAGTGGGGTTTGAGCAAGTACAAGCCAGATGTGACAGTCAACGTTAAATATTTATCTCAAGCTCTTTATCTTCCCGAACTACCGAGGGAAGAAGAGGTAGGGGGGCAGGGAGCAGGGGGCAGAGGAGAAGAAGAAAGGGTGCAGGGGG
>NZ_CAWQOY010000017.1:0-15570 GCF_963896525.1 Nodularia sp. LEGE 04288 | reverse complement strand
GGAGTGGGGAGTGGGGAGTGGGGAGTTTTTTCTTCCCTACTTTAAGTTAAACCCGTAGTTTCTACTTCCTCATTGATCCTTGGTATTACTAGCACTTTATCAACACGGTTACCGTCCATATCCATGACTTCAATCCGCATCCCACGCCATTCAAAATAATCGGCGGATATAGGGATGCGACCAAGATTATTGATCACAAACCCACCCAATGTTTGGTAACTACTTGGCTCTTCGATTTCCCACTGTTCGAGATGGAAAAATTTATAAAATTCATCTACAGATAACATTCCATCCAAGAGCCAGGAACCATCTTCCCGTTGCACTATTTGTGGTTCTTCTTGTTCTACTCCTTCCGGAACATCACCGACAATTTCGCTCATGATGTCGTTAAGAGTTACCAATCCTTGAATTACGCCATATTCATCTACTACCAACGCCATGTGGGTAACATTTTGTTTGAACAACTCCAACACTTTCAACCCATGAGTACTTTCTGGCACAAATACAGGTTGCCTCAATCCTACTGTTAAGTCCAGGGGTTCATTGCTGAAACTCCGGGCTAATAAGTCGGTAACTGAAATTACGCCCAGTACATTGTCTAGTCCTTCCTGACAAATGGGATAGCGGGAATAGGCATTTTCCACCATCTTTTGGCGGTTTTCTACAGGAGAGTCTTCTAGGTCTAACCAGACAATATCAGGACGAGGTGTCATAAAGGAATTGACAGGGCGATCGCCTAAACGAAAAACGCGCTCCACCATATCTTGTTCAGCCTCATCAAAGGTTCCGGCTTCTGTACCTTGGGCGATTAAAATTTTAATTTCCTCTTCGGTGACTAGCGGTTCAGTGGAGGGTGTAATGCCCAATACTCGCAGTATCATATCTGTGGAAGCACTCAGAAGATACACTGCGGGGGAAAGCAGTGCTGCTACGGCCTGCATGGGAATAGCCACAAAAGCCGCAATACTTTCTGGGTTATTTAATGCCAGACGTTTTGGTACTAGTTCACCAATAATCAGCGACAAATAGGTGATGATCAGAACTACTACCCCGAAAGCAATTGGTTGACTATAAGGTACCAAAAAGGGAATTAACCGGATATATCCCGCTAGTCTAGTGGCAATTGTTGCTCCTCCAAAAGCACCTGTGAGGATACCGATGAGGGTAATTCCGATTTGAATGGTGGATAAGAAATGATTTGGCGACTCAGCCAGGTTCAATGCTGCCAGTGCCTTGACATTCCCTTGATTGGCAAGCTGTTGTAACCTGACTTTACGTGCCGAGACAACTGCCATCTCAGACATAGAAAATACACCGTTGGCAATAATTAGCACCAAAATGATAAAAATTTCAAAACTGATGGAGGACATATATTAGAATCGTCGCTGATGAAAGCGAATGCAGGGGAGGGTTAATTGAGATCATTGTTAATGGTTGATAATATCTGTAAACTCACCCTCCTAACTGCAAGGTACACAGATAATTCCGGATCGAGAAGATGAGGAAACGCTACAACACTTTTAAAATGGTGAATATAAACTAACTCTAATTTTTCTTATTTTTAACGACTTCCTCCTGTAGTAAAACTTATGGCATTTTCTTCTATTGTGCGTGCCTTGGCGCGATCGCCTCTGACTACTGAATTACTTTCTAAATTAAATCGCCAACAAGAATTGCGGTTAAATGGCATCTCTCGCCTCCCTAAAGGTCTTGTAGCTTCGGCGTTAGCGCAAAATTCAGGCAGGAATTTATTGGTAATAGTGCCAACCCTGGAGGAAGCTGGACGCGCTTTTGCTCAGTTGGAGGCGATGGGATGGCAAACAGTGCATTTTTACCCGACTTCTGAAGCCTCTCCTTACGAACCCTTTGATCCGGAAACGGAAATGACTTGGGGACAGATGCAGGTTCTCGCTGATGTGATCAATGGGAACTGGGAATCAAGCCAAAATCCCACAGTCAAGCCTTCCTTGGCAATTGTCGCCACGGCTGGGGCGTTACAACCCCATTTACCACCGCGAGCCGCTTTTATACCTTTCTGTCTGACTGTGAAGCGGGGGATGGAATTTGACCTCGATACCTTTGGCGAAAAAATCACGACTTTGGGCTATGAACGAGTCCCACTGGTGGAAACAGAAGGTCAATGGAGTCGGCGCGGTGATATTGTCGATGTTTATCCTGTTTCGTCGGAAATGCCAGTCAGATTAGAGTGGTTTGGGGATGAAATCGAAAAAATCCGCGAATTTGATGCCGCAACTCAACGTTCTGCCCTTGACAAAGTTGACCAACTTACCCTTACCCCCACTAGCTTTGCTCCCATTGTCTCGGAAGCGCTGAAAGATAACGCTGATTTTACAGATTCAGAACTTTCAGAAGGTAGTCGGCGTTTTTTGGGTTTGGCTTTTGCACAACCGGCTTCGCTTTTAGACTACTTAGGTGAAAATACTCTGGTTGCTGTGGATGAACCAGAACAGTGTCATGCACATAGCGATCGCTGGGTGGAAAATGCAGAGGAACAATGGGGAGTGGGGAGTAGGGAGTGGGGAGTAGGGCGTGGGGAAGAATCTAGCCCAATTACCTCAGAATTACCGAAAATTCACCGAAGTTTTGATGAGTGTCTGACTGATGTAACTAAATTTCCCACTATATATTTATCAGAACTATCAGAGGAAAACAGTGGGATAAATTTGGCGAGTCGGTCGTTACCTGTGACACCGCACCAATTTAATAAACTAGCGCAAACAGTGAGACAAGAGCGCGATCGCAATTTCTCAATTTGGCTAATTTCTGCCCAACCTTCCCGTTCTGTATCCCTACTCCAAGAACACGATTGTCCGGCGCAATTTATCCCCAATCCTCGCGACTACCAAGCAATTGACAAATTACAAATTAACCATACACCTGTAGCCCTGAAATATTCCGGTTTGGCGGAACTCGAAGGCTTTATTTTGCCGACATATCGGCTGGTAGTTGTTACAGACCGCGAATTTTACGGACAGCATTCCCTCGCCACACCGGGATATATCCGCAAGCGTCGCCAGGCGAGTTCTAAGCAAGTAGACCCAAACAAGCTACGTGAAGGTGATTATGTGGTTCACCGCAGCCACGGAGTTGGTAAATTTGTCAAATTGGAAAGTTTAACGATTAACCACGAAACCCGCGATTATTTGGTAGTACAGTATGCTGACGGGATTCTGAGAGTTGCAGCCGATCAAGTTGGTTCTTTATCCCGATTTCGCCGCACAGGGGATAAAGCCCCAGAACTGCACAAAATGACTGGTAAGGCTTGGGAGAATACGAAGAACCGAGTTCGTAAAGCCATCAAAAAGTTAGCAGTGGATTTACTGAAACTTTATGCAGCCAGATCCAAGCAGGAAGGCTATACCTATCCTCAAGATATGCCTTGGCAAGAAGAAATGGAAGATTCTTTTCCCTACCAAGCCACCACCGATCAGCTAAAAGCTGTGCAAGATGTCAAGCGAGATATGGAAAGCGATCGCCCAATGGATCGTTTAGTCTGTGGCGATGTAGGATTTGGTAAAACCGAAGTAGCAATTCGGGCGATTTTCAAAGCTGTGACATCAGGTAAACAAGTCGCCCTGTTAGCACCCACGACTATTCTGACTCAGCAACATTACCACACCCTCAAAGAACGCTTTGCACCTTACCCGGTAAATATCGGCTTACTGAATCGTTTCCGCAGTGCTGAAGAACGCCGCACAATTCAAAAGCGATTAGCTACGGGGGAGTTAGATATAGTCGTCGGGACACATCAACTTTTAGGGAAAAATGTCAGCTTTCGGGATTTAGGACTTTTGGTGGTGGATGAAGAACAACGATTTGGAGTAAACCAAAAGGAAAAAATTAAAAGCTTGAAAACTCAAGTTGATGTGCTGACACTTTCCGCGACTCCCATTCCTCGTACCTTATATATGTCTTTGTCGGGGATTCGGGAAATGAGTTTAATTACCACACCACCCCCCAGCAGAAGACCAATTAAAACTCACCTTTCGCCATTAACCCCGGAAATTGTCCGCAGTGCTATTCGTCAAGAATTAGACAGAGGGGGACAAATATTTTATGTAGTTCCACGAGTGGAAGGCATTGAAGAACTCACAGCTAATTTACGAGAAATGATACCGGGGGGTAGATTTGCGATCGCTCATGGTCAAATGGATGAAAGCGAGTTAGAATCCACCATGCTGACTTTCAGTAATGGTGATGCGGATATTCTGGTTTGTACAACAATCATTGAATCTGGTTTAGATATTCCGCGAGTCAACACCATTTTAATTGAAGATGCTCACCGCTTCGGTTTATCGCAATTATACCAATTACGTGGTCGTGTAGGACGTGCCGGAATCCAAGCCCACGCTTGGTTATTTTATCCCCAGCAACGGGCGTTATCAGATGCAGCACGGCAAAGGTTGCGGGCGATTCAGGAATTTACCCAACTCGGTTCTGGCTATCAGCTAGCGATGCGCGACATGGAAATTCGGGGTGTGGGTAACTTGCTAGGTGCAGAACAATCTGGTCAAATGGAAGCGATCGGCTTTGATTTGTATATGGAAATGTTGGAAGAGGCGATTCGAGAAATTAGAGGACAAGAAATACCCAAAGTTGATGATACACAAATTGACCTCAACCTCACAGCATTTATTCCTTCCGATTATATTCCCGACGTGGATCAAAAGATGAGTGCATACCGTGCAGTGGCGGCGGCGAAGTCTCCAGACGAATTAAAATATATCACAGCTGAGTGGAGCGATCGCTATGGGGCGTTACCAGTTCCAGCGAATCAACTTTTACGAGTTATGCAACTCAAACAGCTAGCGAAAAAGTTAGGATTTAGCCGCATTAAACCAGAGAATAAGCAGCACATTGTTTTAGAAACGCCGATGGAAGAACCCGCTTGGAATTTACTAGCGGCGAATTTACCCGAACATTTGAAGACGCGTTTTGTTTACTCTCCTGGTAAAGTGACAGTACGCGGTTTAGCAGTTCTAAAAGCTGACCAACAATTGCAAAGTTTGCTGGATGCGATGAATAAAATGCAAGGTGCTGTTGCAGAGGCGGTTGTTGTGTGAATTGTCCATAATTTAGGAATAACTAAATAAATTTTACACTCTACTCACAAATTCGGAGGATGAATAGTTATGGCTGCAATTACTATCGATATTCCAGATAGCCAATTAGAAAAGCTAGAAGAACTAGCGAGATTACATGGCATTTCTCTTGAAGAGTTACTAAGTGCCAGAATCGAAGAATGGTTAAGTGATCAAAAAAGCGACTTCACCGATGCAGCCAATTATGTGCTGAAAAAAAATGCTGAACTTTACCGACGTTTGGCATGATGCGTTATTTGTCATTAACCGAGGTTTTAGAACTACATCGTCAACTTATTGAGCAGTCAGGAGGGTCAATAGGTATCCGTGATTTAGGTAATTTGGAATCTGCACTTGCTCAACCCGGCATGACATTTGGCGGTGAAGATTTGTATCCAACTGTCATTGATAAAGCTATTGCTTTAGGCTTTTCAATTATCATGAATCATCCATTTATTGATGGCAATAAGCGCACAGGTCACGCTGCAATGGAAATTTTTCTGATACTGAATGGTATGGAAATTAGTGCTTCTGTAGATGAACAAGAGCAAGTTATTTTGGCAGTAGCATCAGGTGATTTAAGGCGCAAGGCTTTTGGTGAATGGTTACGGCAGCATACTACAAGCTAAAATTGTAGATAAAGATGGTATCGAAAATTTATGCGTTCCTTGGTTAGTTAACAGAATAATTCTCTTTATATTATCCAAGTTATTATCAATCTAAAACCTTAGAATTGTACAATAAAATTAGACCTGTATTTATTTTCTTTTTCATCTATGAAAGTTGCTTTTCACTTTAATGCTTTTCATCCAAGCTTGGGTTCAAATTATGGAAACAATGTGGAAAAGCTTCTATTCAGAATTATTCTAAGTTATCGAAGCTTAAATTTGTCATCAAAAGTACTAACGGGTGATTTATTATTATCTAACTTGGCTTATGAGGTTGAAAAAATCAGTGAAAGGAAAGAAACACGCAAATTTAGCCAAAAAAAATACTCTGAAATTGTAAAACTGTGGCTTCAACCTGAAAATACAATATGGTCAAGCATGAGTATAAACAAGTTGATGCAAGCCCTGAATGGTGAAATTTTTACAATTTGCTTTGAGACAATCGAAATGTGTCTTGCAGATTATTTAGATGATCAACTTCGAGAAATATCTGAAGCATATATCGGTGCAATGGAGGTAGATGATGCATCTTATTTACATTGGTGGGTGTATTCAAATTCAATAGGACTGAGATACAGAATTAATAACAAAACGGCTTCAGTTTTTTGGGATGGTATTTCTGAAGACTCGAAAGATGAGTCTATAATTGAACGACTCACACAATTTGGTTTTAAGTGTGTTAGCTTTGAAAGCTTGAATGGTAGGTATACAATTTTTGACGAATATCATGATTTTGATCATGCAAGAAGAGTTGCAGAATGGAAGAAACATTGCAGCCATTTACTTGCTTTTATTGCTGATGGTATAGCGCATAGATTAGGTGATGCTACCCCTGATTTAGGTGATAAATTATGGGCAGCTTTAAAAACTTTTAATGAAGCAGAAACAAATGAAGAATTTGCTCAAGTTACAGCCTCTTGTAGGCGAATAGTAGAATATATTTCAGATGAATTATTTCCTCCTATAGAAGGAGAAGTTGAAGGACATAAGCTTGGATCAAAGGATTATCGAAATCGTCTTTTAGCATTCGTTGGTGACACAAGAAAAAGTGACACTAATATTGATCTTATTTGGGTCAGTGCAAAAACTCTTAGCGAGCAGATGGAGAAGTTGTCTAAGCTGGCTAATAAAGGAGTTCATGCAGATGTTTACAGAGGAGAAACACGCAGGTGTCTATTGCGAACAATCATGCTATTAGATGATATTATTTCCCTAAAAACTGGGTCATTTGAGATAAAAACTAAGTTGAATTTAGATGATTTCCTTGGGGAAATTCTCTGATTGTAAAACCCAACAACACCAACTAACAATCCGGTCAAGCTGATTAACAATAGCTAAATTCAAAATCGGTGACGTGTTACTAACTACGGGCATAATTTAAATCATCGTCTAATTCTTCATCACCGTAGTGTCGTAAAACTCCACGGCGACCGAGTAATTGCCCAAATTCATATTTATCCATTTGCGCCAGTTCTCGTGCTTTGCCAAATGATAGGATATCTTGTGCATAAAGAGCGATCGCTAATTCTTGCAGCAACTCCTGCTCAATACGCTGTTCAGGTAAACGAATGGCTTGCACAATGGAATCAGAAATTGAAATCTGTAGTCCCATCTTCTTTAGGTTGGTTCACGGTTGATTTATTACTCTCATGCTATACCAGGTAATATCAAAATTCTGGTTTTGTAGCAAAGGTTACTAGCCGCCCCTAAACACCAATATTTTTTCGCCACAGGTGATTTGTTAAATACTGATAATTTCTAGCCAATTTATGGAAACGGGTGTAGAGTAGATGAGGTCATTAATCTCATCCTCACCTTTAAAGCATCCATCTATGGATAGAAAAACCAAGCGCCTGTTATTGCTCGTTTTTTCCTGTAGTCTAACTGGTGTAATTCTAGGCGGTACATCCAGTTGGGCAGAAAGTAATCTTTGCTTGCAATCAGAAACAGTCACAAGCGATTGCCTCAAACAAAATCCCATGCAAAAGACTATACAAGGAATGAGTACCGGGTTGGTAGCAGGAGCAGGCGCGGCTGGCGGTGCAGCATGGAATGCCCGTCATGAAGATTAATTTGTCACAGCATCCATATTTTAAATAAAGAATTTGAGCAACGCCTGGGCGTTGCTCCGTTCTTCGAGCCAATGGCTTCTAACCTGGGGGTATTTTTGCGAATTATGCTTAAAAACTATAATTGCGATAGCTACGCCCGTTGGAAGCATCGCGCACCCACAAACTAACAGGTACAGCATTACCTTGAGGATCTACTTTGACTCTCACTGTAATAGGTCGAATTTGTCTACCTCTATTTCCTCTCGTTTGCTGGACAGTTTGGAAGATGTCGCTACTAATTTGCTGCCGTTGTTGTTCTGGAAGGTAGTATGTTTCTATGCCATAGGTAATAGCATTATCTTGATACACGCCTCTTAAGGCTACTTGATTGCTGGGGAGAGATTCGGGCAGATTGTTACTCACTCGTATTGGTCGCCAAGCAATGGGAACACCACGACCAGAAGCAATTTGTTGCTCTTGCAATATCACGTACAAGTTGGTTCCTGATTGCAGTTGTCTGTTTCGCCCCTGATTTGATCTGAGTAAATTATCCCAGCCGGAAAGTCTTCTCAAATTTTCCACACGGGATATATTGTATTCCAGTGACAGGGCAAAATCCTGAACAACATTATTCGGGTCTTGAGCCACTGTTTGCAGAATCACATCCCTACCCGCGATGTTAGTATACATTGCTTGGGTGGGAACCGCTAAAATTATTCCTGTTTGAATTAACAGGGGAACTAATAGCCGCCAAAAAGGTAAAGGCTGGTTCGCTTTTTGTTCAGTCGCAATTAAGTAATCTCGAAAAGTCAGCTTCTCAGAGAATTCAGCTTCAGGTGATAATGTTTTAGATGATTTATTTCCACTCGATTCAGAGGAATCACTGCTCATGAGCGTAGTCCTAAAATGAAGGGTTATTTGTGACAAATGTGTCTGGTTCAATTACCAGAATTAGGACTGACGCAGAGATCCTCTAAAAAGGGTGAAACACAGAGATTTTACCAGCTAAGATAGTTCAGCGTAAAGAACCCACCTTGATGAAATGTCTCAAACCCTTACAAAACAGTAATTACGAATTATGAATTAGATCCAGCAGGTAGACGACGTTCAAACCAAAGTCCAGCGCTAATTAATGCCGAACCGCATAGAACAAACACAAGAGACTGAAAAAGTCGGTCAGTGTCGTATTCTATGGCCCGACTAATAATTTGCAGTGTTAACAATAGCATACCTCCCCAAAAGATACTTCTGTCCTTTAACTTTAACCCTTCTCGCATTAGCCCTGATGCTAAAAATGCCAAAAGTACATTAAAGATGAAACTACCTAATTCATCAACACGGGTAATAGCTAAATGCCAGAAAGGTGTAATAATGATGAAGGCCAAAAAGGTAGTAACAACAGCAATAGTGAAGATTACTTCCCTCCGAGGAGGGTTATTTCTCAGACGCAGCAGCGATAACCATTGTAATACTGCTAAACCACTGAGAATTCCTAAATCGATTATAGGAAGAGACATGAACAGGTTATTTGTGTTATTTGGCACAAAAGAATTCAAGCTTGGTGCTACCCATTGCCAACGAAAAGACAAGGCATAAAACACCAGTCCAAAAAATATCAACGAGAGATTACGGGCGAGAGGTTGAAATAGCCTGTAATTAACTGTCGGGAAAAGCAAATCGTCATAACTCCAGAATAATGCAGGTGGCAGTGCAAAAGCAAAGGATGCCAGCCAAGGAGCCATATTAGCAAAATTCTGCAATGGTAGAGGATTGAGATTTAACTGCAAAGTACCAGCAAAGACTAAGGCTGCTAAGACAAAAATCCAGCGCGATCGACAAAAGTATGCTAAGGGTACAAATAGTAACCATGACAACAAAGGCATATGTCGAACTGCCAAACGTACCCAATTCAAGTCACCCACAGAAAACGGCAAGTCTCCTCGTCCCATCCAATACCCGATTTGAATGAGGATAATTGCCATAATTCCCAGGGAACTTAAGGACAGACTGTAAGCCATGACCAAAACACCAAATCCCCAGGCAAAAAACAGTTCGGCAATGGAACCGTTAATATTGAACATCTGTGCCATCAGGAGTATGTTTGCGCCTAAAATGAAAGCGCTTAAAATTAATAACCCTTCTCCCAATATACGTTGGCTTTTCTGCTGTTTATTCTTTTCATTGTTGCCTGATTTAGCTTGTTTCCATGTATAAAAACCCGTGATACTCGTTGATATAAACAAACTCATCATGAGGGTGAATTTGACTTCTCGTGACCATAATTGCCAGTTTGCTGCTACAAAGGTAATTATACCTAAACACAAAAGGATACTACCTATAGAAACCACAATCATCACAAAGCGATCGCGTGTAGCTGCTTCGAGGTTATTAAATCGATAACGTTGTGCTAGGTCTTCGTACTGCGAAGCGCTAATCAGTCCTTCATCTCGCCATATTTTTGCTTCTCGGCGTAATTTTTGCTGAAAATCATCTAACATTTATGACCATCTCCGGTGCAGTGGGTTAACTTAGCAAGCATGATTAGAATGGCGGTCATTAGACTTTCAGTATGCAGCCAAAACCCTTGATAGCATTGTTCTTCTGTAACAGTTTTACTAATGGAAAAACCATCAAATTTATTACTTAAACTTTCACGACGTTTGTTTGAAAACCCTGATAAACAAGAACAATTTATTGATGCGTTAATTAACCCTCAGCCTTTTAATCCTGCTATTGTTTGGTGTCAAAATAAGCCAGATGTACTGCCCTTTTCCGTGGAATTACCAAGAAGTTGGCAACCGGATTTTGTCGATATTTTATTATTAGGAGAAAAGCCCGGTAAACATCCTCTACATCAACAAGGTTATTTTTATTGTTTGGATTTTTCTTCGGTGTTTGCGGCTTCAGTTCTATTAACAATTCCTCAGCCGCTGCGTTTGGTTTTTGATATGTGTGCTTCCCCAGGCGGGAAGAGTGTTTTTGCCTGGAAAGCTTTGCAGCCTGAGTTACTGATTAGTAATGAAGTGATTGGTAAACGTTTGGGGATGCTGATTTCTAACTTAAAGCGCTGTCAAATTAGCCCTTGTACGGTGGTGAATCGAGATTCTAGTATTTTTGCGGAAAAGATGCCATTATCTAGCGATTTAGTCCTAGTAGATGCACCTTGTACTGGGCAATCTTTACTCGCTAAAGGTGAAAAAGCCCCTGGATGTTTTCATCCCACGGCTATTAATAGAAGTGCCAATCGGCAAAAAAGAATTATCGCTAATTCGGCTCAATTAGTCGCACCACAAGGTTATCTGGCTTATATGACTTGTACTTACTCTTCCGAGGAAAATGAGCAGGTTTGTGAATGGTTTTTGGGAAAATTTCCTCAGTTTCAAGCAGTAAAGGTGAGTTATTTAGATGAGTATCAGTCTCATTTAAGTAATATTCCTTGTTATCGGATTTTTCCCCAAGATAGGCTGGGTGCGGGTGCATTTACGGTGCTTTTTCAAAATACTGAAATGGGTAAGGCGCAGGAGGTAGATTTAGATGCTTTGTCTGGGGTTTGGATGAATAAGAACCACACAGACGCTGAGAACACAGAGAATTTTTCCCTGAATTAACTACAGATGTAGAGGCTTTAGTGGCTACTCTAGCAGAACGCCAAAGCGTGGGCTAAGGCTGGAATTGTTAACGGTGCGTTGCGCGACAACACACCCTACATTGAAATTTCTTCACATAGCTGGCGTGGATTAGTCTTACCTGCCCCTACTGAGCGCAAGGTACACAGATAATTTTACTATGGTTCGACTTGAGCGATCGCATCCAAGTATTAATACACAATTCTTCTGGGTAAATTTATGGCTAGCCACATTTCAGAAAGGCAGATATGTATAGTAATAATACTGAAGTAAGCTTCTAAAATTTAATCTTAAAATATACTTAGATATTTATAGATGATGAATCATGTCAGATGTGCCTACTCAGTGTCAAAATTTAGCAGAGCAAGTTGAGTCTATATTACAACTTTTACAGCAAGAACCATCTTTACGTTCTCAAGATGTTATACCTGTGCGGACTTCTCTAGGAAAAGTGATTTCTCCGAAGTTTGAGATTGTGTTTGCAGGTGCATTTAGTGCGGGTAAGTCGATGCTGATTAATGCACTCCTAGAACGGGAATTATTATATAGTGCAGAAGGACACGCTACAGGTACAGAATGCAAAATTGAATATGCAGAACCCAATAACGAACGGGTGGTTTTAACGTTTTTAAGTGAAGTCGAAATTCGGGAACAAGCCAGTTTTTTATGTGAACAGTTGAAATTGCCAACAACAGTTAATATCAATCAGGCTGAAGTCATTAACCTCTTGCGTCAAGGTTGTGAGGCTATTATTCAGAAGGAAGGCGGAGAAAGTAGATCAGAACGTGCAAAAAAAGCGAATGCTTTAATATTGCTGCTTGATGGCTATGAGGAAAATCGCCAACATATTAATACCATGAATAATGCTACATATTCAATGGAGAAATTTAATTTCTCGAATCTTAAAGAAGCTGCTGGATATGCACGACGTGGTAGCAATAGCGCTGTGCTAAAACGAATTGAATATTACTGCAACCATCCCCTGTTAGAAGACGGGAATGTAATCATCGATACGCCGGGAATTGATGCACCTGTGGAGAAGGATGCACAGTTAACTTACGCCAAGATTCAAGATCCCGATACATCGGCGGTAGTGTGTGTGTTGAAATCTGCTTCTGCTGGTGATATGACTAAGGAAGAAACGGAACTGTTGGAGACAATGCGCGGTAATCAGGGAATCCGCGATCGCATTTTCTACACTTTCAACCGCATTGATGAAACTTGGCATAATCCTGATTTAAGACAGCGTTTAGATGATTTAATTAGTCAACAGTTTCAAGATGCTCCCAGAGTTTATAAAACTAGTGGATTACTAGGATTTTATGGTAGTAAAATCAAATACACAAGCATAGAGGATAGATTTGGTTTAGACTCGATTTTTGCGGAGAGTGTTAAAAATCTAAACGGTACAGAAGAAACCCCGCAATTTGTTTATGAGTTTAACAAATACTGTATTTCTGGAAAGCTTCCACGCAGTCAGTTTAATGTTTCCGTCAATAATGAACCTCCCAATAAAAATTATGCGAGGATTTTATCTGAGCATGGGACACCTTTAATTTATCAGCTAATTAAAGATAGCGGTATTGAAGAATTTCGCACAGCAATTACTAGATATTTAGCAGAGGAAAAACGCCCACAGCTTTTTAAAACTTTGGCTGAGGACTTGCATGAAATTTGTATTAACTTAACGAAACATTATCAAGAGCAAAAACGAGATTTAGGTAGTCAGCCCAATGAAATTGAGGCGATGAAAGCCCAGGAATTACATCGGTTAAATCAACAATTGCAACAAATTGGAAAAGATTTTTACAAGCAGATTGAATATGAAATCAACCAAATAATTAATAATTCCTGTGATTCTTTTGAGTCAGATTTTAGACAATTAAAATTAGGTATGATTCGGCGTTTAGATGAGTTGATAAATACTTTTTCTGTAGTTAATGCTCATAAACGTGCGACTGAAAGTCAAAAAAGAAATGCAACTGCGCCTTTATTAGCTATTTTAGTCGATGCGTTTTATTATCTAGCGAATGAATTAGAAGATGTTTTGATTGATTCTTCCCAAAAATTAGTGACTAATTTATTTAAGGAATTAATGGAGAAGGTTCGCAAATCAGAATACTATCGTCAATTGTATCGGTTTTTAGGTAATGATGGCGGCATTGAACAAAAGATGAAAACTATACAAGAAATGGTGTCAGAAGTTTTAATAACAGCAGCTAGTGGAGAGTGCGATTGCTACGTCCGAGAAAGTCCGACATTTTATCAGGAAGGTCATTTTTCCATCTATCAATTGCGCCAGACTTTACAGCAAACTGCTCAAACTTATGATTTGCAAAGCATGGTAGAAGCAGAACCAGCAATTAGACAATTTTTAAAGTTAGAATTTGAACCGAAGGTAAAGAACACAATTCGCCAAACCTTCCCTCAAAAGATTAATCAAACCCTCAAAACTCGGTTATTAGCAATGGCGGAACAGCAAGCAGATGATATTTTGCAACAGTACCCCCAAGCACTTGCTTATTTAGAGCAAAGTCTACAACAAGAAGCTGAAGAAAAAATTCTGAATAATCGTAGCTTATTGAATAAGATTGAACAAAAAATTGCTGATTATAATTCCGCAGTTTCGCAGATCAATAATTGCTTACAGTCCATGCATTTATATGATCATTATTCACTACCTGTAATTAGCAATCAAATTGTGCAGGATCAAGAAACTAATGCGGAAGTTATGGAAGACAATGTAAATAATAACAATATTTGGGATTCCGACGATTTAATGGATGGTATAAATTGAATATTCTCAAGAATTAAAACTTTGTAGAGAGGACTTAAATCCTCTCCATTTTCTCACATTCACCAGATAATCAACGAGAGTAATTCATGAATAAAACGCCCCGTATTCCTATACCACCGTCAGTCAGAAAATATGTATTTGAACGTGATAAATATCAATGTCAAAGCTGCGGGAAAACCCAGTTAGAAACTAATCTCACCATTGACCATATAATCCCCCTAGCCCGTGGCGGTCAAAATGATATGAGTAATTTACACACCCTCTGCTTGACCTGCAATCAGCGAAAAACAGACAAACTTGACCCTCGATTCCGGCGACATTTTCAGGATTTCTGATGACTTCTATTCATGCGAGGTTCAATGATTTCTCCACATAAGATTAAAGTTTTTCAAGGGTGACACCTCCGCACGATGCCATAAATGAGAAACATCGATTTTATGCTTCTGGGTCGATGAACTCAAACACCGGACGGAATGTGTCAAAAATTTAGCTTTGATTTAGTCAGTGATAGCTTTTTCTAAAGCTGCGGCAAATCCGATGTCTTCTATTTCATCAGCAGTTGTAACGTCAGCAATATCGAACTTTGCGCCGGCGTTGGTCAACTCGTCATCTATTGTGCGTAGAAACTTCGTTGCACTTGCATCATCACCAATTTGAAAGAATAGCACCGCTAATTCTTCGTCATGATCTATTTTGCGGCTGGCGAGGATAATCTGCTCGTACACAGGCTTACGATCATCTGGCTCACCATCGGTGACAACAATAATTGTCTCACCATTTGGCGTTAAACCTTGTCCTCGTCGGTTGAAAAAGTCATCAAAAGCGGCTTGAAGTACGCCTCCTAAGTTGGTGCTTCCAGCCGGGTTGTTTTCTTGGAATATCTGCTTAACTTTACTAGCAGTCACGCCGGAGTAAAGTTTGTGTCTGCCAGAGAATACGTAAACGTTGATACCATCTGGGTCTAGCTGCTCACACTTGCAAGCTAATGCTAAGGTGTTCTCTTGCATCACTTCCCATCTTGTTTTGCCTGGAAGTTCGCTAGGGCTTTCCATGCTGCCGGACTTGTCTATGATTAGAGTGTATTGTCTGCCCATAATTTCTGTCATTTGTTTCCTTTGTATGGTTATTTTTCTCTTCTCACATCTTGCATCAATAAAAATGGATTTGACCTCTCCCCGCCATCTACGGTGTACACACAAGTCGGTATATTCTCGTTTGTGTCATAACACCCCACCCCTAGCCCCTCCCCGCAAGCGACTATGCATTACCCGGATCTTTCTTAACATTTGCGAGAGCGATCGCTCTCCAAATCGCGAAGCCTTAAAC
>NZ_CAWQOY010000016.1:0-15589 GCF_963896525.1 Nodularia sp. LEGE 04288 | reverse complement strand
ACGAATTACGAATTACGAATTACGAATTACGAATTACGAATTACGAATTACGAATTACGAATTACGAATTACGAATTACGAATTACGAATTACGAATTACGAATTACGAATTACGAATTACGAATTAAAAATTAGCCACCACTGACAGGCGGAATTAGCACGACTTCATCGCCATCTTGCAGTAGGGTATCTGGTTCGACAAATATTAAATTAATCCCAAAACGGGTGAGGTCACGCCATTGGGTGAGTTCTGGGTGTTCAGCAATCAGGCGATCGCACACCGCGCTTACTGGTTTACCATCAGGAAATTCCAGTATCAGTTCTGATACTCCATAGGCTTCTTGATAAGCAGCAAACAACTTAACGGTTACCGTAATTGTAGACTGGTACATAAAAAACAATGAGAATAGGCTAGGATTTTCAGCCTAGATGGAGGTCAAAAGTCACACTCTTAATCTATTACTCATAGCTTATGTCGTTACATTAGGCAAGCAATCAGCAATTTTATTTAATTTTTGAAATACTCCCCTCTCCTTCTCCCTACAGCCCTTCGGGCATCCTACGGCAGGCGCTAGCGTGTACACACAAGTGATCGAATCGCCCCCTCCAATTATGGGGGGACAAGAATTTTCAAAGTCCCCCATTTTACCCCCAAGTTTGGGGGTCACGGGGGCAGGGGATTTAGGGGGCGAAATAGGTTCAAATGCAGATAGATAGGACTTGTGTGTACACCGTAGACTTTTGGGAGAAGAGGGAGACGCTACGCAAAAGCAAGGAGAGGGGTTGGGGGTGAGGTTCTGTACTTTATGAAAATTATTCTTCAACACCGGATTCGACTAATAGGAATACACATGGGTGTCCCAGAAACCGGGTCTGTAACAATCTGAGAATCTAACCCAAATACTTCTTGCACAGTAGTTTTACTCATCACTTCTTCTGGCGTGCCATTAGTATAAACCCTACCCTGCTTGACTGCTACCAAATAATCTGCATAACGACAAGCTTGGTTTAAATCATGCAACACCATCACTAAAGTTCTGCCATGATTTTGGTTTAATTCCCACAACAAATCTAAAACTTCAATTTGATGCGCTAAATCTAAAAAAGTTGTCGGTTCATCTAACAGTAATATATCCGTATTCTGCGCCAGTGCCATCGCAATCCAAGCACGTTGTCGCTGTCCACCAGAAAGGGTATCTAACTCACGTTCAGCGAGTTCTTTCATTCTCGTGGTTTCTAAAGCTATCTCGACAAATCTTTCATCTTCTTTAGTCCACTGCTGCATCCAATTTTGATAGGGAAATCGTCCACAAGCCACTAAATCTCTGACTGTTAAACCTTCTGGTGCAACTGGCCCTTGAGCCAAAATTCCTAATTTTTTAGCGACATCTTTTGTAGATAACTTAAATAAATCTGCCGCATCTAAATACACTGTACCTCCATGCGGTTTTAATAACCTAGCTAACCCTCGTAAAAGTGTAGATTTACCGCAACCATTAGCGCCAACTAAGGCCGTAATTTTTCCTTTAGGTATAGTCAAATCCAAATTTTTTACTATGGTTACACCATCATAACCAAGAGTTAAATTATTCGCTGATAGTTGATGAGCAACTTGAGTATCTAATTTCATTTTTTGCGAGTTTTTACTAATAGATATATAAAGTAAGGAGCGCCAATTACCGCAGTCACAATTCCACAAGGAAGTTCCACAGGAGCGAAAACAATTCTGCCCAACAAATCAGCGATAACTACAAGCATGGCTCCCCATATTGCTGATACAGGAATTAACCCTTGATGATTACCACCGACTAACTGACGGGCAATGTGCGGCGCAATTAATCCCACAAAACCAATGGTTCCAGCCGTGGCGACTGCTGCACCAGAAAGTGCGGCACTAATTAATATTAAAAAACTGCGTTGCCACTCTACGCGACTACCTAAACCTTTTGCTAATTCATCGCCTAGAGCTAAAGCGTTTAATTGTGGGGCGCTAACTAAAGCTAAGGGGATAAATACGATCAACCAAGGCAATAAAGCTATTAACTGTTCCCAACTGCGGCCATAAACACTACCAGCTAGCCAAACTAAGGCTTGACTAACATTATTAATCTCGCCAAATGTCACCAATAGGCTAGTAAAAGCACCAGTGACAGCAGAAATTCCCACACCAATTAAAATCAGGCGAATGGGATGAGTACCACTATCATAAGCTAGTAGGTAAATGATTACAGAAGCAGCTAAAGCACCAGCAAAGGCGGCTAGAGGCAAAGTTCCCGCTGGTACATTGGGAAACAGGACAATCAAGGCCACAGCAGCTAGTCCAGCACCAGCATTAATCCCAATAATTCCGGGGTCAGCTAAAGGATTTCTGGTGATACCTTGCATAATTGTCCCAGAAATTGCTAAGGCCATGCCCACAAGTCCGGCTGTTAAAGTTCGTGGTAGTCTGAGAGTCTTGATGACAAAAGTATATTCAGGATTTCCCGTATCTATGCCCAAAACTGTTTGAATTACGGCTAGGGGTGGTGTGGGATATTCGCCGATGGAAGTGCTAATTACCATTGTTACCAAAGTAATGATTACTAGGATGAGTAAAACAATGGGAACACGTTTTTGCAGGCGGAAAGAAATGGGAAATGTTTTAGAACGGAAAATTAAGCTATTATTCCTCATTTTTTGATTTTATTTTTGGCTAAATAAATGAAGAATGGCGCACCCACTAAGGCTGTCATAATCCCTACGGGGATTTCTTGGGGTCGAATTACCAATCTGGCAATGATATCTGAACCTAACAGGAGAATTGAGCCAAATAGGGCGCTATAAGGTAGGATCCATCGGTAATCTACCCCAACGAAAAAGCGCACCATGTGGGGAACTACTAAACCAATAAATCCAATACCACCAGCAACTGCGACTGCACTACCTTGTAAAAGAAAAACACTAATGGCAGCGGCAATTTTTATCCATAGGGTTTGTTGACCTAATCCTTGGGCAATATCTTCTCCCAGACTGAGAATGGTGATTTGTCTTCCCAGGAGGAATGCCAAGATTAAGCCAATACAAATGTAAGGCAACACTTGACCAATGATATTGGCATCAGCACCTGCTAAGGAACCTGCTAACCAAAAGCGAATTTCTTCTAATGTGCGTTGACTAACAATTAAGATGGTGGTGATTAGTGATGCAAGTAAAGCACTAATGGCTGCACCAGCAATGGTGAGATTGAGAGGCGTTATCCCACTGCGACCAAGGGAAGCTAGAAAATAAACGCTGATGGCGGTAATTCCCGCGCCTGCGAAGGCATACCAAATATAAACACTCGGTGCAGATGTACCAAAGATAAAGATGGCGATGACAACAGCGAAGGATGCACCGGCATTAATTCCCAAGATGCCTGGGTCAGCTAATGGGTTACGGGTTATACCTTGCATGAGTGCGCCTGATACGGAAATTGCTGCACCTACGATGACGGCGAGGAGCGATCGCGGTAATCTAACTGTACGAATAATTAAATGGTCTTTAGAGCCATCAAAGTCAGTCAAGGCTGTATAAACTGTATCTAAGGAAATATCTGCTGCGCCGAGAGTAACGCTGAAGATTAGGCATATGACGAGAATTAGTAGTCCTAAAACTAAACCCCCAACGGGTAAAGTTAGGGACTGTAAAAATCCTCTGTTTAAAGAGGAAGTTGATTTATTCATCCATCTGATATTTATTCTCAAAAAGGTGTGAAATGATTGACAGTTTATTTCAAGTGCATATAAAGTTAAATAACATAAATTGTTATTTATTTAAATAGGTTCGTCGAATTAATCAGCTAAAAGCAGATATTTCCAGTGATTGAGGTTTTTCACGAAGTCACAATTTTTTATATTGCCATGAGATAATATTTCTCCTGGCTTGATATTAAGGAACTGAGAATAAATACTAATAATTTATAAAAATTAGCAATTTTATCGATTGTGCTGTGTGTTAGCACTGACTATGACCATGTTTGAGCAAACCTGCTTTTAGACAGATAGAAGTTTATGTCTGGGGAATTATGAATAATCTCTAGATGCTGCTTATAGTTCAATTTAAGTAGGTAACTACTTAAAACGTAAGTGAGGTAAAGAATTATGCCAGTACACAGCATAAACACTGATCTGATGGATTTATCCGTGGAAGAGCAGGAAATCCTCTCTGGAGGAAAAGGAAAAAAGGGCAAAATCCGAGTTGATGATGCCGTATTTAGATATGGGGGCGAAGAATACCCTGCACGAATTCGCATAACTGTCAGCGATTTGCCAAGCCCCGATACTTTACCAGAGGTTGAGGTTGAGGTTGAGCCAGAGGAAGAGGAAGAGGAAGAGGAAAGTTGATGCAAGGGTACGGTGCGGGCTTGCTATCCCTAAACTGATACCGCCCAGAACAGGCATCTTGCCTGTTCCACAAGACAAACATAATGCAACATTTTCAGATTCTCAGTCCAGTAGGGTGGGTTAAGACATTAGTCCGTAACCTAGCATTATCCTGAAGTTTATGGTGGGTTACGCTGCGCTAACCCACCCTACGATTTTTGGGGAATTTATTTTTTGGTGTTCCCTAAACTAAGTCGTTTAATTATCAAAGGGACTTAAGTAGGTGGGTGGAAAAATTTTCAACTATGTGACGAAATGTAAATTCAACAAATGCCTTACAGATAGGTTATTTCGCTGTTTTTACAAAACTAAACATATATCGGTTTTATTGTGCCTACCTACTTAGGTTAGCGAAAATAGCTGCGCGTATTGCTAAACTTCGATTGTAGGAGAGAGCCAGGAGTTTAGTCCTGACTACAAACCTTTAATCTGACTCCCAAATGCGGGATTTCTTTCCAGAGAAGGATTTGGGAAGTATTTCTCAGATAAGCATGAGTTTTTCTCAATAGAACTGCTCTATTTTCTGGAAGTCTCGCTGCACTTCTAGGGATAGAGCTTTATTGTTAGGATCTGTTTTGAGGGCTTTTTTGAGATAAATTCGGGCTTTCAAGAGTTGATGATCCGAAATTAAGGCCCTTCCCCAGATTTGATAGGCGATCGCTAACCATTGGCGCACCTCTTTGTCTATGGGTAAACGTGCGGCTAAAGCTTCCGCCAGGGCGATCGCTTGGGGAAATCTTTTTTCTTTTAAAAACCGTTGCAGTTGCTCATAAGTCTTCCACTTGAGTCGCTGTTCTATTTCCACCAGATTAGGCGGTTTTGGTGTGGGTGGTTTTTCAACTGTGACTGTGGTGGTTGGTGCTTTTTCTGAGCGTGTGGACTGAGTATGATCACGCCTAAACGTAGCCGAATCACTTGACGGTTGGGCGATCTCCTCGGAAGGTACTACAGTTAAAAGGACTTTGTAAGCCTCTGTCAAAGCAATAAATTTATCTTTAGCTCTTATGTCATTTGGGTTAATATCGGGATGATATTGCTGCGCCAATCGTCTGTAAGACGCTTTGATGTCAGCAAAAGAAGCTCCTGACCTTAAACCCAATAAACGGTAGCAATCTCCAAGATCCATCTTGATCTATCAGCTATCTGGTTCCAGCCTTCAGATTTTAATTATAAAGACTAATCATATAATTTATCGTTCACATTTGACTGTTTTTGTGGAGTTTTACTCTGGGGAAATTAGTCGCAGTTGAACCAGCCCTAGCTAATACGGATCGGTAAAGACACAATTATTCCGATTTTTCTGGTTGTTCTATGACATCAAGCCGACATTTTTCCTGAAACTTAACTGCAATTTCTGTCGGCATGATTTCAGGGTGAAACCAGCGTAATTCTTGAGTTGTGAGCATAAATCTGTTTATATTTCAGGCTTTCTCCCATTTTCTGATGTGGTAATTCATGCGAAGCGACCCGGTTGATGGGACAATAAAAACGAGAAATCACATTGTCTGATTTGTTTCCAGCCCAAAGGAATATTAAAAAATGTGGAAAAGAATTGTATTTATTTTGCTATTGGTTTTGAGCATCAGTCTCAGTAATCCTGGTGTAGCTTCGGCGGCTGGATTCAAAAGCTTTGTAGACTCTTATGATGGCTATGAGTTTTTATATCCTAACGGTTGGTTACAAGTGAAGGTGGCTGATGGTCCTGATGTAGTGTTTCACGATTTGATTGAAGTATCGGAAAATGTTTCTGTGGTCATTAGTCCTGTACCCGATAATAAAAGCTTGACGGAACTGGGGACACCCACGGAAGTAGGGTATAAATTAGCCAAGGCGGCTCTTGCTCCTCCTGATTCTGGTCGTTCGGCGGAATTGGTCAATGCTTTTGAACGAGAATCTCAGGGGAAAACATACTACATTTTAGAGTATGAGGTGAAACTGCCTAATCGGGAAGACAGACATAATATTACTAGTGTGGCTGTCAGCCGTGGTAAACTTTATACCTTTAACGCTTCAATTCCTGAAAGACGTTGGCAGCGAGTTCAAGGGTTGATGGAAAATGTTGTAAATTCTTTCTCGGTGTATTAATGGAAAGTGGGGAATCAGGGGAAATGTAGATTCTTCCCCGATACCTAATTAAAAATTTCCACTTTTAGCAAAAGTCTCATGAAAACACCTCAATTTGTACTTGCTTCAGCTTCCCCGGCGCGCCACCGCTTGCTGCAAACTGTTGGGATTACACCGATAGTTCAGCCTAGTGATTTTGATGAGTCGCAAATTAAACTCGATGAACCTGCACAGTTAGTGCAAATTCTCGCCCAACGCAAGGCGGAAACTGTGGTTCCCCAGTTTGAATCAGCGTTGATTATGGGTTGTGATTCGGTTTTGGCGGTGAATGGTGAGATTTATGGTAAGCCAGCCGATGCTAGAGAAGCGATCGCTCGTTGGCATTTAATGCAAGGTAAATTTGGCGACTTGTATACTGGTCATGTGTTGATTGACCTTTGCCAAAACCGCACTTTAGTTAGGTGTCAGGTAACAAGAGTCTACTTTGCCCAAATGAGCGATCGCACAATTCAAGCTTATGTGAATACAGGCGAACCCCTCAAGTGTGCTGGTGCTTTCGCCCTTGAGGGTTTTGGTAGTTTATTTGTGGAAAAAATCGAAGGTTGTCACAGCAACGTCATTGGACTGAGTTTACCCCTGCTGCGGCAGATGCTAGAAGATTTGGAATACGATGTTACAGATTTCTGGCAATAGTTAATTTTGCGTCAACCAGTAGGTGTTTTTTAAACAAGGTGAATTTTAACGTCGCAAATGCTTACGCTGTAAGGTTTTGAACCCTATAACTCTAATATTGAGGTTGACGCAAACCCACGAAACTATTGCCATAGTTGCTTTTGAGGAGATTTGCTTAAGTGTTAGTATTGACACCCTCATGCCTGAAAGGTTATTCTTGTTTTAGATTGACGCAACCGCACCTTGAAAACCCCATAATTACAAGCTTTCAGCCCTGGGCAGTTGAAATCACACATAATCCCTATTAGGGATTGAAACGATGCACCAGAGGGGTGGATTTTTCGGAAACCAATGTTGAAATCACACATAATCCCTATTAGGGATTGAAACATCGATTCTTACCACCAAGCAAGAAACTCAACGTTGAAATCACACATAATCCCTATTAGGGATTGAAACCAAGCCCTGATTTGATAGCTAGCAAAATCCCCATAGGTTGAAATCACACATAATCCCTATTAGGGATTGAAACAATTTTCAATCTAGTGGCGGTAACAACCCCACGTTGAAATCACACATAATCCCTATTAGGGATTGAAACACTCTACTGGGTTCCGGTACTGGGAGGTAGTAAAGTTGAAATCACACATAATCCCTATTAGGGATTGAAACTTTTTTGAGTACGGCGGCGAACCATCGCAATCGTTGAAATCACACATAATCCCTATTAGGGATTGAAACGTAAGTTGTCAACCATTGCACTAAAACTATTCGTTGAAATCACACATAATCCCTATTAGGGATTGAAACACGATGAAGAAAATCTATGGTGGCAGTGGCAAACTGTTGAAATCACACATAATCCCTATTAGGGATTGAAACTCTGGCATCTAAAATCAGCTAAAAATAGCTATGTAGGTTGAAATCACACATAATCCCTATTAGGGATTGAAACAGAAGATAGGTGAGATGAGATGTGTGACTTGAGTTGAAATCACACATAATCCCTATTAGGGATTGAAACCGGCAAAGATGAGCAATCCACGGGAGAATTTGAGGTGAGTTGAAATCACACATAATCCCTATTAGGGATTGAAACAGCCGCCAAAGCTACAGAATCACCATCGACTTGCGTTGTTGAAATCACACATAATCCCTATTAGGGATTGAAACCCAGTGGTGAACCTGTAGATTGTAGGCGCGGGGTTTAGTTGAAATCACCCATAATCCCTATTAGGGATTGAAACACGGAGATCAAAATTCTGCGGTCTTCTTTGCGCCTTTGCGCCTTTGCGTGAGAAAAAAATATATTCTTATATTACCAGCCAAAACAGAAGTGACACAGGAGAAGGTAGACTGACAACTAGATAGAATTTGCAAGAAAAAGATGTCATTTACTCCTACCACCTCGCTGCGAGAACAACAACATCCCTTAATTCATCAACTAGCTGATTGTATAGAAGCAGTTTGGCATGAACACTTAGAACTATCTCCTTACCATTTACCTGCTGAACTGGGGTATGTAGAAGGTAGACTGGAAGGCGAAAAACTGATCATAGAAAATCGCTGCTATCAAACACCCCAATTCCGCAAACTGCACTTAGAACTAGCAAAAGTGGGGAATATGCTAGATATTTTGCATTGTGTGATGTTTCCCCGTCCAGAATATGACTTACCCATGTTTGGTTGTGACTTAGTTGGGGGTAGAGGTCAAATTAGTGCGGCGATCGCAGACCTATCACCTGTAGACTTAGAACGTACCTTACCTGCATCATATAACACCGAACTCACAGCCCTCACAGAGCTTAACTTTTCCCAACCCCGTGACTTACCAGAATGGGGTCAGATATTCTCCGATTTTTGCATCTTTGTCCGTCCTGGTTCCCCAGAAGAAGAGACGATGTTTCTTTCCCGTGTCAAAGAAATGTTAGAAATTCATTGTACTCAAGCGATCGCCTCCAGTCCAGTTTCAGCAGAAAAATCGTTGCAGATTTTAGCCGGACAACGCAACTACTGCACCAAACAGCAACAAAACGACAAAACCCGCCGGGTACTAGAAAAAGCCTTTGGTCAAGACTGGGCAGAAAATTACATGACTACAGTATTATTTGATTTACCAGACTAAAAAGTGCTTGCTAACAGAACCAAAACTGATTAATTCCCCCATCCCCCTCATCTCCCCCATCTGTAGGTTCTGTTACGTTTTCTCGTAACTAATGAATGTAGAATTTATTCAATAAGAGTTTAATGGAGTAAGACAACAGCAGCAAAGTCTGAGAGCAAATATTCCTAATATCAAGGACTTCAAAAAAACTTACTAATTGGTTGACCCAAAAGTTAAGGAAATTGTAATGTGAGGAATGCTCTCGTTGACATATATTTGTAGTTGACCGTTGACTAATACCATGTCTTAATCACACTTGCGTGGCGTAGCCATAGATGCGCCTAATTAGCTTGTACAGGCAGATTGTGTATGTGAGCCTGTATTGTGGGCAAACAAAGCGCAACTTTTGACTGAGCGCTCACGCCTAAGTCCTCACAGACAATTTGGATGACAAAATACTCACTTTGGCAGCAGAAAAGTTTTTTTGAGACTGTTGGTATAGCCTCTAAAAAATTGAGCAAAAGTGATCTAAGTTTGAGAAAACACTTGTGAGATTTTCCTCACAAATACTCGTCCGCGTAATTATATTTACTAAATTTATACCAGGCTGCAATCAAAAATTGTATTTGGGTGATGCAACTCTCAATGATATTCACAGCTACTGAAATGTTTCTTTAGTCAGCACCATTGTAGACATTTGTAGGGTTGAGCGTGCATCTAACAGTAGATTTTCAGCAATTACCAGCTTGAAATTACTGTTTCTTCTCTTTGTTGTTATCAGCGTGCTAGTTACTAAAAATTGTTTGACGTAAGTCCAAAATTGATTGACCAATTACGCATTAACAATTGGGATAACCACCCCTAATTCACTTTTTTATTTCCATAAGCACAATTCAACAAACGGGCAACAACCATGTCAAGGGTGACTGAGAAGCCAAGCTCAAGAGAGCTGCTACTTGATCCGGAACAACCTAAGATTTGGTGGGGTATCGCTGTCGCCCTACCAATTGTCATCGCCGCCGGGCTACTAACTACAGCTAAAGTTGAGCAACTGAAAAAACTCAGCCCATCTGTACCCCTAAAACCACTGAGCAATAGCATTAGCTCTGTGGGGCGTTTGGAACCAAAAGGAGAAGTTTTGAGACTTTCTGCACCCGCAGCCGGATTGCAATCTTCCTCACGAGTTCAGCAAATTTTCGTGAATGAAGGTGAGCGAGTCAGAAAAGGTCAAGTGGTGGCGATTTTAGACAACCATGACACCCAATTAGCAGCCGTAGAAGAAGCAAAAGCCAGACTGCAAGAAGTGCGGGCTAATTTAGCTCAAGTCAAAGTTGGCTCCCCCAGAGATATTGAAGCTCAAACAGCAGTTATTGCTCGCTTACAAGCCCAGTTAAAGGGAGAAAGGGATGCTCAACAAGCGACAATTGCGCGGATAGCTGCTCAGTTGAGTGGAGAAAAACTGACTCTACAAGCCACAGTTAATCGCCTAGAAGCTGAACTCAGAGGACAACAAGATAGTTTAAAAGCAACTATTTCCCGCATCCAAGCCGAACAGCGCAATGCTCAAGTTGATGCCGGACGGTATGATATGTTGTACAAAGAAGGTGCTATTTCCCAGCAAGAACGGGATAGAAGGAGACTAAGTGCGGTCACTTCTAATCAGCAAGTGATTGAAAGCCAGGTTAATCTGCGACAGGTGCAGGCGACTCTCAAGCAACAACTAGCTGAGGCTAGAGCCAACCAGGTAACAAGTTTGGCAACTTTGCAACAACAGCTTGTAGAAGCCACAGTTAACCGTGATAAAACGATCATGACTTTGCAAAGTCAGATTAACGAAGAACAAGCTAGACTCAGCAGAATCCAAGAATTTCGTCCTACTGATATCCAGAGGGGAGAAGCTCAAGTTAGTAATGCGATCGCTAATGTTAAAAGAGCCGAAGCCGAACTAAAATTAACCTACGTTCAAGCACCCATTACTGGAGAAATCTTAGCAGTTCACACCAAATCAGGAGAAGCTATCAGTGCAAATGGCATTGCGGAGATTGGAGAAACCAATCAAATGACCGTCGTTGCTGAAGTTCCTGAAGATACTATTGGTGAAGTGCGTATAGGTCAAACTGCTACAATCACGAGCGAAAATGGCGCATTTATTGGGGAATTAAAGGGAACTGTCACTGAAATTGGCAGAAAAATTGGCAAAAAAGATGTCTTGAGTACAGATCCAGTCGCAGATGTAGACGCGAGAGTTGTGGAAGTCAAAATTGCCTTGCTTGCAGAAGATAGCCAGCGAGTTTCTGGTTTTACCAATGCTAAGGTAATTGCCCAAATTAATAAAGAATCAAATTCTGATTGAGTATTAATCCCAATTTGCACCAAGAATTTGACCAAGACAGAATTTTAGATTTTGGATGAAATATTCCCATCCAAAATTTAAATTTTAATGGCTTCCTTAATTACGAATAATGAATTAACAATTACGAATAATGAATCGTAAAATCCCCCTGTCCTGGCTACAACTGACGAGAGACAAAAGTCGCCTAGCCGTGGCTCTGGCAGGAATTGCCTTTGCCGATATTCTGATGTTTATGCAAATTGGTTTTCGGGATGCACTCTATTATAGTAACGTTCGGTTACATGGTAGCCTACAGGGCGACATCGTTTTAATTAATCAACAATCTAACGCATTGCTAGCAATGCAAACCTTTTCCCAAAGAAGATTGTATAAAGCTTTAGAATTACAAGCAGTAGAATCTGTACATCCGATATATTTGGATTATACAACTTGGCGAAATCCAGTCACAGGTCGCCCCCGGAGCATTCTGATTTTTGGCATGAATCCCGAATCTAATCTGTTTGATTTGCCTGGGGTTGAGGAAAATTTGGATAAATTGAAACTACCTGATGTGGTTTTATTTGACAGTTCTTCTAGAGAAGAATATGGTCCAATTGCGGCAGAATTGAAGCAAGGAAACACTTTAACAGCAGAAGTACAAAGAAGACGAGTTAAAGTGGATGGATTATTTACTTTAGGTGCATCTTTTGGCGCAGATGGTAATTTAATTACCAGTGATGTGAATTTTTTGAGGATATTCGCTAACCGTCAACGAGGATTAATTGATATTGGTTTAATTAGACTAAATCGAGGACAAAATGCCAATATAGTCGCCCAACAATTGCGGAGTTATTTACCTGAAGATATTAATGTTTTAACGAAACAAGAATTTATTGATTTTGAGCGCAATTATTGGGCAAGTAGTACGGCTATTGGATTTATCTTCACTTTAGGTACAATTATGGGCTTTATTGTCGGCACTGTAATTGTTTATCAAATCCTTTATACCGAAGTTTCCGATCACTTGTCAGAATATGCTACGTTGAAGGCAATCGGTTATACGCAAAAATACTTATTAACTGTCATTCTTCAAGAAGCATTGCTATTAGCTTGCTTAGGATATATTCCTGGATGGATTATTGCGATGTTTATGTACTCCAGTGCTAGAGACGCTACACTATTACCAGTGTTTATGAGTTATGAACGAGCCATAACTGTGTTGATTCTCACGATAATTATGTGTTTTGTTTCCGGCGCGATCGCTGTACGTAAATTACGTTCTGCCGATCCAGCAGATATCTTTTAATAGTTATCAGTTATCAATTACAAATTAAATGTAAATTCTCAATATTTATGCATAAATTTGATTTATAATTGGTAAGTGATATATATTCATTATTTACAGGCACTACAGTTCCATATCGGAACAACTAACACCTAATCACCTACTTGAATATGAGACAAGAACCTGTAATTGCCATAAAAAACCTCAACCACTACTATGGCAAAGGCGCATTAAAAAAACAGATTCTATTTGACATTAACCTAGAGGTTTATCCTGGGGAAATTGTGATTATGACGGGGCCGTCAGGTTCAGGTAAAACAACGTTACTGAGCTTAATTGGTGGGTTGCGGTCTGTACAAGAGGGCAGTTTAAAGTTTTTAGGTGTAGAAATGTCTGGTGCTAGTCAAAATAGACTAGTGCAAATTCGGCGTAATATTGGTTATATTTTTCAAGCTCATAATTTGTTGGGTTTCTTAAGTGCCACACAAAATGTGCAGATGGCGGTGGAGTTGAATGATCATGTCACTCAAAATGAAGCAATTGCTAAATCACAAGCCATGCTGGGAGCAGTTGGTTTGCAGGATAAAGTGACTTACTACCCAGACAGCCTTTCTGGTGGACAAAAACAAAGAATAGCGATCGCCCGCGCCCTAGTCAATAGTCCTCCCTTAGTGCTAGCAGACGAACCCACGGCAGCTTTGGACAAACAATCAGGACGTGATGTTGTAGAAATCATGCAGGGACTTGCTAAAGAACAAGGAACTTCTATTTTGCTAGTAACTCACGATAATCGCATCTTGGACATAGCTGATCGCATTGTGGAAATGGAAGATGGTCTTTTAGCCCGTGATTCACCAAGTGTAGTTATCAGTGAAAAACCATAATTGCTAACTCCTAACTCAACGAATCACCCACAACCAGATTGCAGCACCCTGAAGTCAAAACTATGATCTGGGAGAATCGGATCTCTTAACTCCAGAAGGCTTCTTTGGTACAGCCATAGTTGGTTGGCGACTTGTGCGAAAAGTTACATTCACACCATCATTAGATTGTTCTAGCACCAGTAAGGGAGTAGGTTTAGCCTTTTGATCCCAATGCATATAGATAATCCGCCCTTGAATTGACGGTTGCCAACTATCCTCACCTTCAACGGGACTAAGATAAGTTTCAATACAGTCAATAATTTGGCTAATAGTGGCAGAAGTCGCTTGTGTTGGTAACTTGATTAACCGCAGTTGAACCCGAAATAGCACTCTTTTAGCGAGTTTTGCACCAATACCAGTCTCATATTCCACATCAAAAGTTTCATCTACCTGCCTTCCACTGCTAGCAATGCCAATAACTCCTTGGTCGGCTTGATGTGGACGCAATGCTTGAGAAATTTTATCTTTGACCTGGATTTTAATTTGATTCAAGATGGCAAAGTGAAACACTTCTTCAGACATCCGCATTCGCAGATAATCTAAGTTAAAATCCCGTGAATTCACTAAATCGGGATTAGTTTCCATTTTGCGAATAGTTTCCAGCGCTAGTTTAAACTTCTTTTCTAGCTCTCGCGCCCGGAATTTTTGAAATTTGACTTTTTTCTCTAACGTATTTAGCTGAAATTTGCCATAGAAGATCAAAGCAATTAGCACTAACCCCAGTCCAGCAGAGGTCATAGCTAAAAGTGATGGTAGTTGAGGTTGATTTGCTAGCACTTGTTGGGAGACCTTGATCGTCTTTGTTTGAGGAAATTGGGCAATAGACATTGAATTTAGCATGATTGGGGAATTATCAAACCAGAAATACTTAACTTATTATTTTTAGGATGCCCAAATCCTGAATACCATTTAGCTGTATGATAATTATTTTTTAAACTAAAGATGAAACCTTATATGTAATATGTACAGTCACCCCAACTTCCCTCTAGGATATTCACCCACCTTGAAACAACTTTCTCAGGCTTCATTTCAGAATATTCGCCTAATTGCTACAGATATGGATGGTACGCTCACGGAAAGGGGCAAATTTTCGGCGACATTGCTGCAAGCTTTAGAAGATTTAGCGGTGGCTGGGATAAAAGTATTAATTGTGACTGGACGTTCTGCGGGGTGGATGAGTGGATTGAGTCACTTGTTGCCTATTGTGGGGGCGATCGCCGAAAACGGTGGTCTATTCTATCCATCTGGGCATGATCAACCAGTAAATTTAACGGACATTATTGACTTAGCAGCCCATCGCCAGGGTTTAGGTCGGGCTTTTGCGGCTTTAAAAACCAAATTTCCCCAAATCCAGGAATCCGCCGACAATCGTTTTCGGGTCACTGATTGGACATTTGATGTGGCAAATTTGACTTCAGATGACTTAAACATACTGAGTAATCTTTGTCAAGAAATGGGTTGGGGATTTACTTATAGTAATGTGCAGTGTCACATTAAACCCCAAGGGCAAGATAAGGCTGTAGGATTATTGCAAGTGTTGCAAGAATACTTACCTGAGTTTTCCCCAGAACAAGTGCTGACTGTGGGTGATAGTCCCAATGACGAAAGTTTATTTAATCAAGATCATTTTTCTAATTCTGTAGGTGTAGCGAATGTACGGAGATATGCAAATCAGTTGCAACATCAACCTACTTATATAACTACGGCGGCGGAAGGATCAGGTTTTTGCGAGTTATGTAGTTATCTTTTAGCAAGGGGGGAAATACAGAGGGAGTGGGGAGTGGGGAGTAGGGAGTAGGGAGTAGGGAG
>NZ_CAWQOY010000015.1:0-15750 GCF_963896525.1 Nodularia sp. LEGE 04288 | reverse complement strand
AGATTGAAAAATGCTGGTCTTGGTTAAAAAGTCGAATCCGCAAACAGTTAGACCAGTTTGATTGTTTACGAGATGCCATTGAGGATGTCTTGCATTTTGCGTCCTAACCTCCTTGGCGGTTGCTATACCTCAAGAAAGTAAACTTGGAACATGGAAGAAAAATGAGCTTAACATAACTTTTTATAACACTTTTTTAGCTCCTTCCCTGATAGTGAAAATTATGTGTCACAATCGGGATGAGAATTAATTCGGCGACAGCGTTTGTTTTTAGTATTGACAGGCTTTTTCCTTGTGGTATTTACAGACTTCTCTCCGAAATCTAAATCTCTACATCTTTCCGATTTTGGAGACAATCAATGTCAATTTATGTAGGCAATCTCTCTTACGACGTTACCCAAGACGCTCTAACTGGTGTGTTTGCAGAGTACGGTTCTGTAAGACGAGTTCAAATACCTACTGACCGTGAAACAGGTCGTGTACGTGGTTTTGCTTTCGTAGAAATGGGTTCCGAAGCTGAAGAAACAGCAGCTATTGAGGCTTTAGATGGTGCTGAATGGATGGGGCGCGATCTCAAAGTCAATAAAGCTAAACCTAAAGAAGACAAAGGTTCCTTTGGTGGTAACCGGGGCGGCGGTGGCGGTGGCGGCGGTCGCTGGTAACTTCCGTAACTGCTACTAGGCAAATTTATCCTCCCAGGTTTTTCAACTGGGAATTTAAAATATAACTCCGAACGAGGCTCAGATCCTGTTCGGAGTTTTTTAATTTATTCAGTCAGTAAAGGTGGAAAAACCTATATCAATTTATAGGACAATACAGTTCAGTTAAGCAATTTTTTCCAACTCTTTCTTATTTCTCTGTGTCCTCTGCGCCTCTGCGGTTCGTAAAAAAATGACTTTGACAAAGAGTATGGTTCCTTAACTGAACCGTATCAATTTATAGGATACCCCAAAAGTGGAGAAAACCTTGACCAGAGAACACTTCCAGTAAAATAGCGGATAAGAAACCAATCATCGCAAAACGACCGTTCCAGTTTTCGCTTTGAGAAGTGAATCCCCAACGTAAAGCGTTAGGATCGTTTGAAGCTGCATTTTTAGTATCTGGCATAATTAGTATTCCTAGTTTTTATGTGGCAAAATTGCTGTGCCATGTAAACTAATGTAACAGATGTTTACGAAAATGCAATACAAATCCCAATCTTAATTGAGGTAATTACCGTATACGGTCGCCAGTTTCAGCGACTACCCGCGCGTATAACGATGTTTCACGCCAATGGGGAAATATTCGGAATCACCCATTGGGGCTAATGTGATTTGTGGTGTTTGATATTCTGGAGAAACATAGTTAGCAAACTCGCTGTTGAGGCGCAAAAGTTGCGAAAGAATCGAGGCTGTTATGGCTTGTCGCTTGTCTTCACTACCTTCTACCCCTGGCGCTAATTCCACAACGACAGATAAAAATCGGTTCTGGTCTGCATCTTCTTTCACCTGTAACACGAACTTCCCCGTTACCCATTCTGTAATTCCGGCTTGTTCTAATCCCACTGTCACATTTTCGGGATAAATATTTGCACCGAAGAAGGAAACTGTAAAGTTAGAACGTCCGAAAACATAGACGAAAGGTAATGGATGAATTCCTCTAGGTAACTCCTGAGTCTGAGAACGCAGATTTTCTACAGGATCAAATCCCCACTCAGCTAAGAACTGAAGCATGGTATCGTAACTAATGATCCCGCCAGTATCCATGATGTTATAGCGGATCAAGGGGATGCCATTATCTCCAGAAAATAATAACTTGCTATCCTCAACTTCAAATAAGCGACTGCTTGGGTCGTATTGTACCAATGTGGGTAAACGAGATTCCCCAAATAAAGCTTTGGCTGCTTCTGGATGTTCTGCGAGGAAACGACGAATGCAGATACTCAAAGGCGTTTCATTGCCCAACACACCTGCGTCCGCAGTACCGTAGAGTGAAGCAAAGTTGTAACAGGGATTTTCCGCCCCCACTCTCTCACCTACCAAACTCCGCCATTCTTCACTGAAGACTTCTCCCGCCATGACTAGCTTAATCTGATATTGCTGCCACTCCACACCACGAGCAATACCAGTATCAATCACGTCTTTGAGAAATGGCGGATATCCCAGTAATACTACTTGATCAAAAGCGCCACCTATTTCCTGTACAGTACGCAAAATTTCTGTTTTATTATTACCGGGGGTAATTACAGTCAGCGGATAGCCTTTACTGGCAAGATAGCGACAGCAATTGGTGGTGAACATACCACCTACCCAAGTGCCTAATGAGAAACAAATTACAGCTAAGGTACGTCTGGTATCTGCATAAAAACTATCATGAAAAATCTGTTCAAATCGTGTAGCAATTTGCAGTTCATCCGTGAAGAAACGCGGCCAAAATGTGGGTTTACCTGTGGAACCAGAGGAAGCAGCGATCATATCGCAGGCTTCTAACTTTCCATAGCGGCACAATTGGGCTAAAGGATAACGGGAGATATAATTTTCTTTGTTAATTATAGGTAGTCGCTGAAAATCCGCCAATGTTTGGATAGCCGTGGGATCAATTTTTTGTGCTGCTAAAAAAGCTTTGTAAGCAGGTACATTGGTAGCCACATCGTAAAATAAATTTAAGGCTGTTGATTGGCTGGGAATATTGAGATGTTGTTGTAGTAGTGTTTCTAAGGGAGTAGAGACAAAATCTTCAAATGCCCTAATGGCTCGCGTTTTTTGTGATTTGTCGTTCATGACGTTGATCGTTAGGTTTTCCCAGTATCTTAGCTATTATCGGATTTACTTAAACTTTTGATCAGGGAAGTGTCGGGATGATCACCGTAACTGGACCTGCATGAGTTGTAGTACCTTAATAAAACCTTAGTTGAGCCTTCAGCATCATGCAGGTATATTGCAGTAAACAACACGGAAACATCGGTGGTAACCGGTTTTGTATCCACTGTGGCGAGCCATTACCTCTGGCTTTTGGGCAGGTTGTAGATCATCGTTATCGGATTATCCGTCAATTAGGTCAGGGCGGTTTTGGGCGCACTTATTTGGCGGAAGATCGTCATAATTCGCATCAAACTTGTGTGCTGAAGGAATTCGCCCCCCAAGTGCAAGCACAGCAGGATTTAGCAAAAGCTAAAGAATTATTTGAGCGTGAAGCTAGTGTTCTGAAAACACTCCAACATCCCCAAATTCCCCGTTTTCACGCTTCGCTGCAAGTGCAGATAGGCAGTAAAGATTTTTTCTTTTTAGTGCAAGATTATATAGATGGTGATAATTATGACCAATTGTTGGAGCAGCGCCAAAGTCAAGGACAAGCTTTTAGTGAAGAGGAAGTAGTAAATATACTGCAACAGATTTTACCTGTTTTGTCCTACATCCACTCACGAGATGTAGTTCACCGTGATATTTCTCCTGATAATTTGATTTTGCGGCGTTCTGATCATTTGCCGATCCTGATTGATTTTGGTGGTGTGAAGCAATTACCGGCTTCTCAAGGTTTTTGGTTGACTCATTTGGGTGTGAATAACACTTTGTTAGGTAAAAAGGGCTATGCGCCAGAGGAACAGCTACGCCAGGGTAAAGTTTTTTTTAATAGCGATTTATATTCTTTGGCCGTTACAGTTTTAGTGTTGCTGACAGGGAAGGAACCACAAAAACTTTACGACAGCTATCAGGGGATTTGGTACTGGGGAAAGGAAATTAAAGTCAGCAGTCAATTGGAATCTGTGTTAAAAAAGATGCTTGCTTATAAGCCGAGCGATCGCTATGAAAGAGCAGACCAAGTACTGCAAGATTTACCCTCTGCCATTACCCGCCAACCCTACAATACTTATGTTACTAAACTGAAGACTATGGTGGTTGCTCCTGGACGAAAACACGCCAATAATCTCATCAGTAAATTCCACAATCAAACGCAAGCAATTAATAAAAATATTACTCTGCCGGTTTGGGTACGCCCTTTTGCTGTGAGTCTGGGGGGAACAGCTTTAGTTGTGTTAACTGGTGCAGGTACTTGGGCAGTGGTAAATTCAATCATTCGTAGCGTCTCTTCCATTACCGTACCCACGATTTCCCTACCTTCAGTTCCTGGTTTACCGAATCCTAGCGGCAGGCCAGGCAGTGACAAAGGTTCTAATGAAATTACCAAAATTTTACAACGTCGCCAACAGCTAGAAATACCAGAAGGATTTTTTACTCAGTTTGTTGATAATTTATTTTATGCTAAAAAACCCGATTTAAAGGGACGCAGCCTGACTTCTGGGGCAGAAGATGCAGGATTAAGGGATGAATGGGCTAGGATTGGCGGAGATTTATTGACTCAAATAGAACGGGCTAATCTCAGTACAGCAGCTCGTCGGCAACTGGGAGGTTATAGTTCAGAAAATGAGAAAATTTGGAGACAACAAGCCAGAAGCGGACAATGGAGAAATTATACAATAGACCAACTCAACCGAGATACAAATGAAAAATTTGATCGGTTGTTTCCAGGGCAGGAGCGTGGGAAACTGAATCAGCAAACTTTCGGTCAACTGTGGTATGCGATCGCAGCGGATCAAGTTAGTAAGGTAAAAATCAAATAATCGTTGACGGTTGATCGGTGAAATCATTTCCCCAATGACCAATGACTAATGACCAATGACCAATAACTTATGACTTATGTATATAAATAATAGTATTCAACCGGGTCTAACTTTAGGCGATCGCTATGTAATTGTCCGTCAAATTGGTCAAGGTGGCTTTGGACGCACTTATTTAGCCGAAGACATTAACCGCTTCCGTGAACTTTGTGTTTTAAAGGAATTTTCCCCGCAAGTGCAAACTGAGTATGTTGTCCAAAAAGCCGAAGAATTATTTCAGCGCGAAGCCAGTGTTCTCTACAAGCTGCAACATCCCCAAATTCCCCGCTTTCGGGAACTGCTGCGAATTAACTTAGAAGGTAAAGAATACCTGTTTTTGGTGCAGGATTATGTGGAAGGGCAAACTTACAGCTCTTTATTAGATGCGCGTAAACGGCAAGGGTTGCGTTTTACAGAGTCGGAAGTCCGGCAATTGTTACTCCAAATTCTGCCAGTGTTGGATTATATCCATTCAATTGGGGTAATTCATCGGGATATCTCACCTGATAATTTAATGCTTCGCAGCATTGACCAATTACCAATATTAATTGATTTTGGCGGTGTAAAACAGGTAGCAGCAGCCGTGGCTTCGGAATATTACCAACCAGAACAATATGCATCTCGCCCATCACCGACGCTATTAGGTAAAGTCGGTTTCGCACCTCCAGAACAGATGCAAACGGGTTTGGTGTCTACTCACAGTGATTTGTATGCTTTGGCTGTGACCATCCTAGTTTTATTGACAGGTAAACAACCGCAAGAACTGATTGATAATTATAATCTGACTTGGCAATGGCGTAGGGAAGTTAGTCTAACTCCGGCTTTCGGTCAGATATTAGATAAGATGCTATCTTCCAGACCAGGCGATCGCTATCAATCAGCGCGTCACGTATTGCAAGCCCTCAACCCGCCAGCAGTCAGCTATCCCCCAACCCAATATCCCACCACAGCACCAACAACATCTGCCACAGTTGCGGTTTCTCCAGCGCCCCCAGCGCGTCCATCTTCACCATCATCCACCGCTAGCGCCTCGACATATCCCTCATCACCGGAACCATCATCCTGGTTGACACCAGTTACAGGACTGATAGCAGTAATATTAGTTATCGGTACCACTGGAGGAATTTGGTGGGGATTCAGTAGAGGCGATCGCGAAACAGTTGAACCCACTACCCCCACAGTGGAACAGCCGACGGAATCCTCAAATCAATTTTCCTCAGAAGAACGACAGCGCAAAAGCAGATTAAAAGCTCGTCGGGAACAATTGGGTCTTGACTCCAGATTTTACGTCAACTTAGTTAATCAAATCTTTTGGGACAATAACCCCAATTTACGCGGAAGCACTCTCAGCGATGAACCCCAAGATGAAAGTTTGCGAGCTGAATGGGATAACACAGCCGCCGAATTACTAGAAAAACTAGCGCCATTAAGTAGAGCGGCGCGTCAGCAATTAGGAACTTACACAGCAGCAGAACGCGAACGTTGGCGAGTTGAAGTCAACAAAAGCAATGTTAGTAGTACTGCTTTATATGATTTAGGGGATGCTGCCTTTTTCAACAAATTTCCCCAGCAGCGAGGCCAAAATTTTATTAATCAACCCATTGGCCAAGTTTGGCACGGGTTTGTCAGCGATAAACTCAATGCTATTGTTTCTCGCACAGCTTTAGAAAGAATTACATTTGATGCAGGTACTACCAGCAAAACCGTCAAAGGTAATTTGCAACCTGCTGTTCACCCGGCTGGTGGTCAAGTTTTCATAGCTAACCTGGCCGAAAATCAATTAATGTCAGTCAAGCTACAAGCAAGCTCTGAAATTTTGCTCTCAGTTTATTCTCCCTCTGGTAAATTCAAAATTTTAGAAGATTCTACAGAACGTAATTTATCAATTAAATTACCAGAATCGGGATTGTATGAGTTTGTGATTGCTTCCACAGCTTCAGAACCACTCAGTTATCAACTCACCATTGCGGCGGAAACACCAACACCAGAACCAACACCCACACCCACACCAACGCCAGAACCCACACCAACACCAGAACCAACACCCACACCCACGCCAACACCAGAACCCACACCCACACCAACGCCAACGCCAACACCAGAACCAACACCCACACCCACACCTACGGAAACCCCGACACCTCCTGAAACTGACACCAACTGAAGTTATAGCGTTTCCTGGTCTGCTCAGGTTAGTAAATAGCACCACTAGCTTGAAGAATTTGATCAGCGATCGCGTAGGACTTCACGCTATACTTTACGCGATACATTGATATTCTCAAATCATTGACAGTAAAGGGTGACATCTCATGAGCCGGACTATTTCTCAATTTATCGAAGAAAATTTTTTGCATTTTAACGCCGCCGCCCTGGTTGATGCAGCTAAAGCATACAAAGCCCATCTTAAAGATAACGGCAAGATGATGATTACTCTGGCTGGGGCAATGAGTACAGCCGAATTGGGGATATCTTTAGCAGAAATGATTCGCCAGGATAAGGTGCAGATTATTTCCTGTACAGGGGCGAATCTGGAAGAGGATATTATGAATTTGGTAGCCCACAATCATTATAAGCGTGTCCCCAACTATCGAGACTTAGGCCCCGAAGATGAATGGCAACTTCTGGAGCAGGGTTTTAATCGGGTTACTGATACTTGCATTCCAGAAGAAGAGGCTTTTCGGAGAATACAGAAGCACATTTTCCAACAATGGAAGGAAGCAAATGACACAGGGGAAAGATATTTTCCTCATGAGTTTATGTATAAGATGCTTCTTTCTGGTGATATGGAACAATATTATCAAATAGATCCCAAAAATAGCTGGATGCTGGCGGCGGCACAGAAAGGATTGCCAATTGTTTGTCCTGGTTGGGAAGATTCCACTATGGGCAATATTTTTGCTTCCTACTGCATGAAAAAAGAACTTCAACCCAGCACAATGAAGTCGGGAATTGAATATATGATGTGGCTGGCGGATTGGTATAAAGAAAATTCTGAAGGTAGAGGCGTGGGATTTTTCCAAATTGGTGGGGGAATTGCGGGCGATTTTCCGATTTGCGTCGTACCTATGCTTTATCAAGATTTGGAAATGACTGATATTCCATTTTGGACTTATTTCTGTCAAATTTCCGATTCTACTACCAGCTATGGTTCTTATTCTGGAGCAGTACCGAATGAGAAAATAACTTGGGGTAAGTTAGATAAAAACACACCGCGTTTCGTTGTGGAGTCTGATGCCAGTATAGTGGCTCCTTTAATGTTTGCCTATATTCTGGAACAGTGATTTAGACCTGATAAGTAGGTCAACATAATTAAACATAAAACCTTGACGATATAGATCCCCGACTTCTTAGAGAAGTCGGGGATCTGGGTATTAAGCAATCACAAGGGTTTTGAGGATTTTACATTTTGTTATATAGTTAGGTTTATTTGTGTCTACCTACTTATGTTTGTCGCCAAGGATGGAGATGATGTCCCACTCTACCTAGAAAAACAACTAGACAAATTACTCACTGAACTAGAAATGTTAAAAGAGGAGGACGAAGATTCATGAGTCGGTATAGCATGATTATTCAATGGTCTGATGAAGATCATCTTTTCCTGGTTACAATCCCAGAGTTTTCTGATTTAGTTGTAATGCCTTGTACTCACGGAAAAACTCGTGAAGAAGCAATTCACAACGGTGAAGAAGTTATTGAAATGTACTTAGAAGCTTGGCAAGCACAAGGTGAGCCTATCCCTGAACCCATAACGCTTCAAGTTGCCTGATCATCGTAAATGGGTTTTTCGGGCAAGCGATGGCACTATTCTATTTTATGAATTACAAAGTTATTACCCAGTTGACAGAACATCAGATTTCCGAACTCGTTGATTTATACAAAAACGAATTTTGGAGCAAAAAACGTACATATCAAAATGTTGCCAAAATGCTGGCTGCATCTGATATTGTGATTGGTCTGGTAGATGACAGCGAAAAATTAATTGGTTTTACTCGCGTTCTCACTGATTTTGTTTATAGGGCAACTATTTATGATGTCATCATCAAACCTACCCATAGAAATGTGGGGCTTGGTGCTAAATTGATGGATGCAGTTATTCATCATCCTCAGTTAAGCGCGGTAGAAAGTATTGCTCTTTATTGTTTACCAGAGATGATCCCGTTTTATGAACGCTGGGGTCTCAAAACTGACACAGGTGAACTGCTATTGATGTTCCGCTACAACCAATTGCCTGGAGAAGTGACAAATGATTATCAATCCTGAAAATGTCCCCAGGCGGACAACTTCAATTTATCCCGATAAATTTAAATCTGTTGTGTTCGGGAGAGTCAAACAGGCTTTAGGAAATGCGGCAGGATTGAAGAATTTTGGTGTGAATTTAGTTACACTCGCACCGGGAAGTTGTTCGGCTCTCCGACATTGGCACACTCGACAAGATGAGTTTATTTACGTCATAGAAGGTGAAGTGACTCTAGTTACCGACGGGAGCGCGCAAATCCTTACACCGGGGATGATGGCAGGTTTCCCAGCCGGTGAGGAAGATGGACACCAATTAGTGAATCGTTCTCATGTGGATGTGGTTTATTTGGAAATAGGCGATCGCACTCCCAACGATGAAGCTTACTATCCAGACCATGACCTAATTGCAAAACCCGGTGCTGATGGACATATTGTATTCACACACCAAGACGGTAGTTTGTATGAAAGCTAACAGTGATCAGCCATCAAAGTTTGACACTAATCACTGCTAACTGTTAACTGCTTACGCTTCGTCTAAAGCCGCAATTCCAGGTAATACCTTACCTTCTAGCAACTCCAAACTAGCGCCGCCACCGGTGGAAATGTGGCTCATTTGGTCAGCTAAACCAACTTTTTCCACAGCCGCCACTGAGTCACCACCACCGATGATCGTGGTTGTACCAGTTTTGCTAATTTCCGCCAGAGTATGAGCGATCGCTTCTGTACCGGCGGCAAATTTATCAAACTCAAACACACCCATTGGCCCGTTCCAAATCACAGTCTTACAATCAGCCAAAGCTTCTTGGAACACTTTGATCGAATCAGGGCCAATATCCAAACCCATGCCATCAGCAGGAATATTGTCAATGCTGACAGTTGTTGCATTCGCATCGGGGGCGAACTTATCAGCCGAAACGATATCTGTGGGTAGCAGTAAAGCCACACCACGTTCTTTCGCTTTAGCTTCCAAAGTCTTAGCTAGTTCTAGTTTGTCTTCTTCCACCAAAGATTTACCAACACTCAAACCACGGGCTTTGTAGAAGGTGAAAATCATCCCACCGCCAATGATTAGCTTGTCGCACTTCTCTAGCAGAGTTTCAATTACACCTATTTTGCTGGAAACTTTGGAACCGCCAATAATCGCTACCAAAGGACGCTGGGGATTTTCGATGGCGTTTTGCAGATACTGCAATTCCTTCTCAATCAAATATCCACCCACAGAAGGACTCAAATAATGAGTTACACCTTCGGTAGAAGCATGGGCGCGGTGTGCAGTTCCAAAAGCATCATTTACATAAAAATCAGCATTAGCTGCCAGTTTCTTCGCAAATTCTGCGTCGTTTTGCTCTTCTTCTTTGTAAAAACGGACATTTTCTAACAGCAGAACTTGTCCATTTTGTAAAGCCCCAACTTGAGCAGCAACTGCATCGCCGATACAGTCATCAGTTTTGACGACTTCTTGACCAAGCAATTCCGAGAGACGTTTAGCAACCGGAGTCAAACGCAACTTATCATCAACACCCTTGGGACGACCAAAATGGCTAGCTAAAATTACTTTAGCTCCTTTTTGCATCAAATCTTTGATGGTGGGCAACGCCGCGCGAATGCGAGTATCGTCTGTGATGTTGCCTTGATCATCCAGAGGGACGTTAAAATCAACCCGGACTAAGGCACGTTTACCTGAGATATCAGCAGCAGATAAATTTGCTAAAGTTTTTTTGGACATAGATAGACTCTCCTGATTGTCTTTTTGTTATTGTTTTGAAAGTAGAACCATCAAGATTTTACCGGAGTCAGGGGTGCTAAAAGAGCGATATGTTCAAAACAGTGCTATTTCCAATTGATCAAAGCCGGGAAGCGCGGGAAGCTGCTGATGTAGTGACCAACGTTGTCCAGAAGTACGGTAGTCGTTTGGTACTGCTGTCTGTGGTGGAGGAACCCCCCGCAGATGCACCGAGTCCCGATCCCATGATGTCGCCAGAAGTTGTGGCCAAGTTGCTGGAAAATGCCCAATCTTTGTTTTCTCAGCAAGGAATTACAGCCGAGGTTCTGGAAAGACAGGGTAAAGCAGCCTTTACTATCTGTGATGTGGCGGATGACATTGGGGCAGATTTAATTATCATGGGCTGTAGAGGATTAGGTTTGACTGAAGAGGGCGCAAGTGATAGTGTTACCACCCGTGTAATTAATCTTTCACCTTGCCCAGTGCTGATTGTGCCTTAATACTGCAAAGACGCGATTAATCGCGTCTGCACAAGTAACTGCTAATTTTTATACATCAAGTTCCAAGGTTTCGTAACATCCCTCCCTGTTCACAGGTGACACAGTTCGGTTATCCGGCTACTTGTAAGCAACTGAGGAGAGGGTTTTAGCGTCACTATAGATATAGTTAATCAAGTTGAGGAAATTTATTTTTTTTAAACAAACCTATTTTGCATTATAATTGTAAGATTTATCTAGGATACTTTACTATCCCCTTGATTTGTCTTAATATAGATTAAGTAGAACTCATATCGACTTCATATTTTACGGTTGCAGAGCGCGACTGAGGATAAAAAGAATTTTCGCAAATAACTAAGTGTGCTTCTAAGAGATTCAAAAATTTAGGGAAGGTAAAGGAACCTATATCAGGGATGCATCTTCATCTTCCATACGCGGTGTATGAATTGATTTCTTTTGGTAGCGCCCTATGTTCCGTGATATGTGTACTACCTTTCCAGACCAGGTTTAGTTATTAAAGATCCGTTGTGTTTACGGAGTAGAGGACAACGCACCAATGGCTATTGTTAACACCAAAACTGAAAATCACAATACCAAGTTCACGGCGGATATGGTAAGAACCTATCTGCGGGAAATTGGTCGTGTACCACTGCTAACTCGAGATGAAGAGATTATTTTTGGCAAGCAGGTACAACAAATGATGACGCTTCTGGATGCTAAACAAGCTTTAGCGAAGGAGCTAGACCATGAACCAAGTTTACCAGAATGGGCTGCCCATGTGAACCAACTGGAAACAGAGGTAACACAGACTGTAGCTCAAGGTAAACGAGCGAAGCAAAAGATGATTGAAGCAAACCTGCGCTTGGTTGTGGCGATCGCCAAAAAATACCAAAAGCGCAACATGGAGTTTTTGGATTTGATCCAGGAAGGAACTCTAGGTTTAGAAAGGGGTGTAGAGAAGTTTGATCCCACCAGGGGTTATAAGTTTTCCACCTATGCTTACTGGTGGATTCGCCAAGCGATTACTCGCGCGATCGCTCAACAAGGCCGCACCATTCGTTTACCGATTCATATCACCGAGAAACTGAACAAAATCAAAAAAGTGCAGCGAGAACTGGCTCAAAAATTTGGGCGATCGCCAACACCTAGTGAAATTGCTCAAGAGTTAGAACTAGAGCCGATGCAGATTCGCGAGTACCTGAATATGGCTCGTCAACCAGTTTCCTTGGATGTGAAAGTTGGGGATAACCAGGACACTGAATTGCAAGAAATGCTCGAAGATGAAGGTCCATCTCCAGAGTATTACACCACCCAAGAATTCTTGCGTCAAGACCTGAATAACTTGTTAGCAGAACTCACCCCGCAACAGCGACAAGTTCTCGCCCTGCGCTTTGGTTTAGAAGATGGTAACGAAATGTCTTTAGCCAAAGTCGGTGAACGCTTAAATCTCAGCCGTGAGCGCGTCCGCCAGCTAGAACATCAGGCTCTTGCTCATTTGCGCCGTCGTCGCGCCCATGTCAAAGAGTACGTTGCTAGCTAAAAGCAGATCGCTTTCGGTGACGCGCCTCCTGAACTCAGGGGGCGATTTTTTTGTCCTGTAAAAAAATATCTGGACTCATTCGGAATCGATACAAATGCTGTTGTAGCTTTTTATGTCCCAGGAAAAAATTACTAAAAGTCTGCATTTTTATTTTCATCTTCCGAAAGGATGAATTTCTTGGGTGAAGGATCAACTGCTTAAATCAGATGATTCGGCAATAAAAGTTTAAAATTACCTAAAAACTTCAGTTTTTGCGATGTCATTATTCTAGACAATAAAAATATAGATAACACCTTTGATAGAGCCTTGAACAATCAGTATTTGGTTATGGTTTAAGTAAGTTGGAGAGGAAACAGTTCATTTTTTGACAGGAGAAATCAGGTGTTTAACAACATGACTAAATTCTTGAGCGGGTGTCAGTTGAGACTTCCCATTCTCAGCTTACTGCTCACACTAGGCTTTGTGGGTGAACAAACTAAACCAGTATTGAGTAACCAAATACAAACAGCATCAGGGGCTGTCGTTAGCAGCACTCCAGGATCTGTCAGAGGAAATTTCCCGACCACAGATGGAACTTATCTCTATGGTCAATCGCCAGCAGCTAACCAGATTGGGCAAGCCTATGTTTTATTTGAGCAGCGTCAAGGTAAAATAACTGGTGCGTTGTATATGCCTCAATCGGAGTTTAGTTGCTTTCAAGGTGCTATGGAGCAATCGGGAGAATTGGCGATGACAGTTACTGCTTCTCCTGGTGAAGTCGGTGTAAATCAAATCGCTACAGGTAATCAATTCCAAATCCCTAACTACAGTGATGACCAGATGATTAGCTATCCTTACTCTGTAGCACTGCAAGACTATCATCAGATCAACTCGATCAGCGCTAACGACCAACGTATTTTGCAAATATGTAAAGAAGTTTACACTGATGTTAATTAAAACTCAATCCCTGCTTGCGCCTTCACGCCTTGATCCCGGAAAGGATGTTTAATCAAAGTCATTTCGGTAACTAAATCTGCGCGCTCAATTAAAGCAGCTGGCGCACCTCTACCCGTGAGAATTACGTGCTTATTAGGTGGCTTTTCTGCCAAACCTGCTAAAACTTCGTCTACTTGTAAATAGGCCATTTTCAGGGCGATATTGATTTCATCCAACAGCACTAGCTGGAAATCTGGATTGCGGATATATTCTAAGGATTTTTGCCAAGCGGCGCTGGCTTTATCGAGGTCGCGATCGCGGTCTTGAGTTTCCCAGGTAAAGCCTTCGCCCATAGCGTGAAATTCGATCTGGTCTTCCCAAAAGCTGAAAACTTGTTTTTCTGATGGTTCCCAAGCACCTTTGATGAACTGCACGATCGCCACTTTATAGCCATGACCAAGCGATCGTAACACCATTCCCAAGGCCGCCGTGGTTTTACCTTTACCGTTACCAGTATTGACTATAATTAACCCTTTTTCTGGTACAGCCTGTGCTATCCGGCGATCCTGTACTTCTTTCCGCCGTTGCATCTTTTTGCGGTACTGTTCATCAGTTAAGTCAGTTAGGGTTGAGGACATAACTTCATCTATTAAGCGTTCAATTTCTCTATCTGAGTCTAACCCGAATGGTGTATTACTTTTCATCAACCTTACCTGAAACATAACTGCTGCAATCAGTAAAATATGGAGCTATATCACGCAGAGGCGCAGAGGCGCGGAGAGTTAGGATTGAGGATATGGGATTTATTCAGGTTGGTTACCAAGTTTGTTTTCATTTTATTTCGCTTCCTGAATATACAAAAAACTCGTCGTTTGATAACTTAGCTGTAACTAGACAAATCCTATTTACTGGCAAAAATATCAAAGTTTCGGTATCTGCAAAATACCAATTTTCTCATTTATTACCAATAATTTAGGAATGCTAATGTTAACTTATAATATGGCTTTGAGATAGCTGAAAATGTTGCATATCTACATTTTAGGAGGTTTTTATTAATTGAATGTTTCGAGAACCTCACCAAAGCAAAATTCTCGCCCAACTTGATTTAATATCTGATCAAATGCTGACAAAGCTTTGTGGGTAATCAATCCTCGCCTAAAACTGGATGTTAAACGCGCTCCCAGGTTAAAGATTGAGGATTTCCACCTATGGGTGGCGTGACTAATACCAGCCTATCGCCGATGAATTGGAATTGACGTTCCTGCTTTGTTCCAATCCAATCAGGTATGAGGCTAACTTCAACATCATGAAACACTGTTTCTGCTTGGATTTCATTTCATATTTACTGCTTTAATTAAAGTCTACGTAGGTTGGGTAGAGGAACGTTAACGTAGTTTGCCGAAGGCGTAACCCAACATTTTCACATGATGTCTTTGCTCTCCCTATAGTTTGGAGAGGGGTTTCGTCCTCAAAGAATATGCGTCGAACTCACCCAAACAAGAAATTTGCACCAAACAGATTGACATTCACATCAGCACCAATAAAGCCAGATGTGGCGAATAACATCACGAATAACTCACCAGTTCCAAAACCAGTATTACCAGCAATACCATCACCCAAACGCAGTAAAGTATTACTACCTGATGTCACCACATCAATATTCGTAATGCCTGTAAATTGGATTTTATCACCACCAACACCACGAACAAACTCATAAACAGTATCTGCACCATCATTCAAAGCATAATTGACAATATCTATCGCACCATCATTTAAACCCAGATAGAGTTTATCGTTACCAGTTCCACCAATTAGGGTATCTGCACCTGCTTTACCATTAAGGATATCATTTCCTACAACACCTCTGAGGATGTTAGCTGCGGTGTTACCTGTGAGGATATTATTCAGGTCGTTACCAGTACCATTGATAGCAGATGTGCCTTCTAACGTCAGGTTTTCTAAGTGATTACCCAATGTATAAGTGATGCTGCTCCAAACAAGATCAGTTCCTTCACCAACATTTTCGACAATGGTATCTTCTGCATCCACATAGTAGACATCATTACCAGTTCCACCAATCATGGTATCTGCACCTGCTTGACCATCAAGGAAGTCATTTCCAGCACCACCATTTAGAGTATTAGCAGCTGCGTTTCCTCTGATGCGATTATTCAGAGCGTTACCAGTACCATTGATAGCAGATGAGCCT
>NZ_CAWQOY010000014.1:0-16499 GCF_963896525.1 Nodularia sp. LEGE 04288 | reverse complement strand
GTTGGGGGTGGGGTTTTTATACCTCATAACACCGAAAAGTGCTGTATGTATATCTTTGAAGTTTGATTAAATCGACTGAGTAATAGCTAAGTGAACATATTCACACTTTTGATATTGACTTTCAGGTGCTATAGCAACCGCCAAGGAGGTTAAGACATAAACGGATAATCAAACTTAGACACCAAAAGGGTTTTAACCCACTCCCTCGGTTACTGAGCGCAGTCGAAGTAACTCCCCACTCCCCAGCCCTAACACAGTGTAGAGAAAGAAGCCCAGAATATCTTCCTCATCCTATCAGCCACTATGCAGATCAAAGAATCCACCACCTACCAGATGGAAGCTCATGTTTCAGCGCCCTCCTCTCAAAGTTTCCCAGATCAACAGCAACGGCAACAAGCCCCAGGAGACTTAGAAATGAGCCAGCACTCACAAGCAGCTTTACAAATGGCATTAGCCGCCAGTGGTCTGGGTTGGTGGAATTGGAATTTAGTTACTAACCAAACCTACTATGACCCTCAGTGGAAGCAACTTTTAGGATATAAAGCTGAAGAAATTACCCATCACTATCAATCCTTTGAGCAACTTGTACATCCAGAGGATTTGTTGAAAGTCCGCCAGGTATTGCAAGAGTATCTGGAAGGATACACAGCTAAGTTTGAAATTGAATTGAGAATGTTAGCTAAATCCGGCGAGTGGAAGTGGATTTTCTCTGGTGGTCGAGTATTTCAGTGGGATGAATTTGGTAACCCATTATGGATGACAGGGACACACAGGGATATTACCCAAGAGAAATTATTCCAGGAAAGTTTGCAACAGTACCAAAAGCAGGAACAGTTGTTGAAAACCATCCGAAAACACATAAATTCCTGTTCTCAATTGAATGTTTTGCTACCAACTGTACTACAAGAAATGCGACAGTTTCTGCAAATTGACCAGGCATTAATTTACTCTATTCAACCTAACGGTAGGGGTGAAGTCGTTTTTGAATCCGTAGCCACACCCTTAGCATCTTTGAAAGATACAGCTATTCAAGTTTCCATACCTCAGAGGGATTTAGAAGCATTCCAATCAAGCATCAGAGAAGAAACTCATACAGTACCTAAATTATCTAGTCAAATTAATTTTCTGAATAAATTTGACATTAAAAGCAATTTAGTATTTCCGATTTTCTTAAAAGAACAAGAGCATGAATATCCAGAATCTTTACCAAATAAATTCTGGGGACTGTTAATTATTTATGACTGTTGTCATAACCGTCAGTGGCAGAAATGGGAAATAGATGCCATCACACAAATCAGTCAAGAAATAGGAATATCTATTCAGCAATATCAACTCTGGGAACAAGTTAAAAGTGAAATTACCAAAGGTGAGTTTGCTGAGGCACAAGTCAGAGAAAAATCAGCACAACTGCAAATTATCCAAGAGCAACTATTACAGAATGACCAAATGGCTAATCTCGGTCAAATTGTAGTAGAAATGGCTAACGAAATTGATAATCCTATTAACTTTATTTATAGTCATCTTCATCCCACTAGTCAGTATGCTGAAGATTTAATTAAACTAATTGAACTATATCAATATTATTATCCCAAACCGAAGTCGGAAATTACCTCATATTTGCAACATTTCGACCTGAGTCTCATTAAAACAGATTTTTTTAAGTTGCTCTGGTCAATGCGATCTGGATCTGAGCGGATTCAAGAAATTGTTTCGGCTCTGCGGAATTTCTCTAATTTTGATGCAGGTAAAATGCAAAAATCCAACCTACATGAAGGACTGGATAGTGTGATCAGAATCTTGCAGCATCGCCTCAAACAACAGCAAGATAGACCAGGAATTGAAGTCATTAAAGATTTTGGAGAATTACCTTTAATCGAGTGTTATCCTGGAGAGCTAAATCAGGTATTCATGAATATTTTAAATAATGCCATTGATGCTTTAGAAGAAAGGATGAAACAAGACTATTCCCTGATTCCCCAAATTTGCATTCGGACAGAAGTGGTGAGCCGTCATTTAACATTAGTCCATAGTAAGGAACCCCACACGCTTGAGCAAGCACTTGCGAAGAAGCAAAAAGTTGTGATTCATATTTATGACAATGGTAAGGGAATACTTCCTCATATTAAAAGGCGGATATTTGAACCTTTCTTTACTACTAAACCAATGGGTAAAGCTAAGGGATTAGGACTAGCAATTAGTCAAAAAATTATTGTGGAAAAACATCATGGTCAACTTAGATGTAATTCTCAATTAGGTCAAGGTACAGAGTTTGTGATTGAAATAAATACAACAGCGAAACACTATGGTGACATGAGAAGACACGCCGGTTTTTAGGTAATAATGGTAGCATAATTTAGGTGGGTATTTGAACCTAATTTTCCTAAATTATGCCACGCATCTTTGACAATATTGATTTACAGCTATTACCCAGTTTAAGAGACACCCTAAAATTATCCTACCGGGCAGATTTTTGTGTCGGTTACTTTAACTTGAGAGGCTGGCAAAAAATTGATGATTTAATTGGTCAGTATGTGGGAGAAACTGGGGCTTGCTGTCGGTTACTTATTGGAATGCAAAGTTTACCGCAACAGGAAGTTCAGGAGTTTTTTACTCTGGGAACTCGTGAGGGTGGAATTGATAATAGTGCGATAGTGAGGTTTAAAAAAAAGGTGGCGGCTGATTTTCGTCAGCAATTGACTATTGGTACACCTACAAATCAAGATGAAGCTGCTTTGCGGCGATTAAGTCAGCAGCTAAAACGCGAACAATTAATTATTAAATTGTTTTTGCGTCATTCTCTCCATGCCAAATTATATCTTGTGCATCGCCAAGATGTAAATACCCCAATTGTCGGATTTTTGGGTAGTAGTAATTTGACTTTACCAGGGTTGGCTAAACAGGGGGAATTAAATGTTGATATTTTAGACCATGATGCTTGTTTGAAATTGCAAAAATGGTTTAATGACCGTTGGGAAGAATACGGTTGTGTGGATATTTCGCAAGAATTAGCAGAAATTATTGATGCGAGTTGGGCGAGACCAGAATTAATTCCGCCTTACCATATTTATTTGAAGTTAGCTTATCATTTATCTCATGAAGCTATTGCGGGACTGGCAGAATTTCGCATACCGCGTGAGTTTAATAATTTATTTGACTTTCAAAAAGCCGCAGTCCAGTTAGCAGCGCGTCACGTAACTAAACGCGGTGGTGTTTTGGTGGGTGATGTGGTGGGTTTGGGTAAAACTTTAATTGGTACAGCTTTAGCGAAGATTTTACAAGAAGATTGCTTTTGGGAAACGCTGATTATTTGTCCGAAAAATTTAGTCCCCATGTGGCAAGAATATGTTGACAAATATCGTTTATATGCTCAGGTTTTGCCTAGTAGTCAGGTACAAAATAAATTACCGAAATTGCGCCGCTATCGGTTAGTATTAATAGATGAAAGTCATAATTTGCGGAATCGTGAAGGTAAAAGATATCGGGCGATCGCCGAATATATTACCACTAATGAAAGTAAATGTATTTTACTCTCTGCCACACCCTATAATAAAACTTATCTTGACCTTTCAGCCCAATTGCGCTTATTTGTTCCAGAAGACGAAGATTTAGGATTTCGCCCAGAAGCATTAATCAATCAATTGGGTGGTGGGACACTAGGAGAATTAGAATTTATTAAAAAACATCAATGTTCTGTCAGGTCTTTAGCAGCTTTTGAAAAAAGCGAACATACCGACGACTGGCGAGAACTCATGAAATTCTACATGGTGCGGCGTACTCGGTCATTTATTAAAGATAATTATGCCCACAGCGACACCAAAGGACGCAAATATTTAGAATTTGCTGATGGTAGTCGTTCTTATTTTCCAGTTCGCATTCCCCGCACTCTCAAATTTCCTTTAGAAAGTAGTGATGTCAACCCTTACTCACAATTATATTCTGCGGCAGTTGTAGAAGTAATTAATCAATTAAATCTACCCCGTTATGGACTGGGTAATTATATCCTGACGAAATCTCCGCAACCACCCAGCGAAGCTGAACAGCGACAGCTTAACGGTTTATTTCGCGGTGGACGCAGATTAATGGGATTTTCGCGGACTAATTTATTTAAACGTTTAGAAAGTAGTGGTTTTGCGTTTATTCAATCATTGGAACGGCATATTTTAAGGAATTTCATTTATTTATATGCTTTAGAACAGGGGTTAGATATTCCTATTGGTACTCAGGATGCAGAACTTTTAGATACTAGGAATAATGATGAGGATGCTGATTCTTTAGCAACCAGTTTGTTAGATGCAGAAATAGAAGATGATGGAGATGATTCTGCACCGGAAGACAAGAAATATGAGAAAATCACCGCCAAGTTTTTTCGTCAACAAGCAGAATTAATTTATCAAGAATATGTCACCCGTTATCAACGCCGTTTTAAGTGGTTGCGGTCTAGTTTGTTTGATGTCAAAAAACTCAAACGTGATTTATTAGCAGATGCCAAGGCTTTAATTAGTATACTAGAAAATTATGGGATTTGGAATCCCCAGCAAGATGATAAACTTGCAGCCTTAGTAGAATTAGTAACTGTCAACCACCCCAATGAAAAAGTTTTAATTTTCACACAATTTGCTGATTCAGTTAGTTATCTCACCGAGAATTTACAAGCCAGAAATATTCAGAATTTAGCCAAAATAACTGGTCAATCAAAAGACCCCACAGAACTAACAGGTAAATTTAGTCCTGTGAGTAACGATAAACGGGAGATAGTTACAGCCAAAGAAGAATTACGCATTTTAATCGCCACAGATGTATTAAGTGAAGGTCATAATTTACAAGACTGTGCAGTTTTGGTAAATTGGGATTTACCTTGGGCGATTATTCGATTAATTCAAAGGGCGGGTCGGGTAGATAGAATTGGTCAAAAAGCTGAGAATATTCTCTGTTATTCTTTTTTACCAGCCGAGGGTGTAGAACGGATTATTAATTTGCGGGGAAGACTCCGCCAAAGGTTACAAGAAAATGCGGAAGTGGTAGGAACTGATGAAGCATTTTTTGAAGATGATGAAGCACGAGTAATTCTTGACCTTTATCATGAGAAGTCGGGAATTTTAGATGGGGAAGAAGATACAGAAGTTGATTTGACTTCGGAAGCTTTTCAAATTTGGAAAAAAGCTACAGATAAAAATCCCGAACTGAAAAAGCTAATCACAGAAATGCCGAATGTGGTTTATTCTAGTCGTCATCATGTTCCCCAACCTGTACAGCCTGAAGGTGTACTTTTATATATGAAAACGGCTGAGGGTAATGATTCTTTAATTTATGTTGACCGGGAGGGAAATAGTGTTACTCAGTCCCAATTAGCAGTTTTAAAAATGGCTGCTTGTGAACCATCTACTCCGGCTATTCCTAGAGATAAACTGCATCATAAGTTGGTGAATAAAGGTGTGGAATTGATTGTTGAGGAGGAGAAAAATTTAGGTGGTCAATTGGGGCGACCTTCTGGGGCGAGGTTCCGCACTTATGAATGTTTGAAAAAGTATGTGCAAGAAATGAAAGGAACGGTGTTTGTGACTGAGGAATTGTTGAAGGCTATTGATGATATTTATCGTTATCCTTTGCGACAGTCGGCTATTGATACTCTCAACCGTCAGTTAAGAAGTGGTGTGAGTAATCAACAGTTAGTTGAGTTGGTGGTAGCTATGCGAATGGATGACCGTTTGTGTATTGTGAGTGAGGAGTTGGAGAGGCGGGAACCTCAAGTTGTTTGTTCTTTGGGGTTGTTTATGGGGTAATGTTTCACGCAGAGGCGCAGAGGCGCGGAGTTGGAGTTAATACGTAGGGTGGGTTAGCGCAGCGTAACCCACCATCATTGGTTTACTTCCCGGTGTTATGAGGTACAAAAACCCCACCCCCAACCCCCTCCCCGCAAGCGATGAGGGGGCTATGATGTAACTTATATAATTAGAAATCGCTCAGTATTTGGTGAGAAGTGCGTAATTTTACTGTACTCAAGATGGTAACTTAGGTTCATAGGGAAATTACCAGTTTGATTGCGGAAAATCTGCTGATTTTTATTGACCAGGAACGCACGCGCAGTTTATGGTATTGGGTGAAAAGGGAAGATAAAAAAAGCTTTATTCGTAATCATTTATATGTTAAGGGTCAGCCTGGAGATTTATTTTTAAGTAAGCTGGGTTCTTTGGTTATTGATATTACTGAATTGGAAACTGATAGTCCATCGGTTGTGGAAATTGCCTATAGGTTGCAAAATGCTTTTGATGTTGAACCTGTTACGAAGAAGTTTTATAAGGAATTTGAAGAACAACATCAGCAGTTTTTACAATATGTCAAGGGTATTGATGATGAAACTGATCGGCGTTGGTATACTTCGGTGATTCTCAATCGCTTGATGTTTGTCTATTTTCTTCAGCGTAAGGGTTTTATTGATCATGGTGATTTGGAATATTTGCCTAATAAGCTGAACCAAATACAGCAGCGTGGTGATGATTTATTTTATCAGGAGTTTCTCGATGCTTTATTTTTTGAAAGTTTTGCGAAACCAGAAAATGATCGTGATCCTAAAATTGAGGCGTTGGTGGGAAATGTAAAATACCTGAATGGGGGTTTATTTCTCAAGCATCGCATTGAACAACAATATCAGATTTCTATCGCTGATGAGGCTTTTGCTCGGCTTTTAGATTTGTTTAAACGCTATTCTTGGAATTTAGATGACACTCCAGAGGGTAAGGATGATGAAATTAACCCGGATGTGTTGGGGTATATTTTTGAAAAATATATTAATCAGAAGGCTTTTGGGGCTTATTATACTAGACCACAAATTACAGAATATTTGTGCGATCGCACTATTCACAAGTTAATTATCGACCGGGTAAATACAGTGTTATCTGATGGTTATCAGAGTTTTACAGATATTAATGATTTAATTCTCAAGCTGGATACAAAAGTCTGTCGGTTACTGATTGAGGATATTTTGCCTAATTTGTCAATTCTTGACCCCGCTTGTGGTTCCGGTGCATTTTTGGTGGCGGCGATGAAGACTTTAATTCATGTCTACAGTGCTGTAATTGGCATCATTGAATTGATGGATGATCCACATCTGCAAAAATGGCTGCATGAATTTAAACAGTCTCGGCAATCTTTATCTTATTATATTAAAAAGCGGATTGTCACAGATAATCTCTATGGTGTGGATATCATGGAGGAAGCCACGGAAATCGCTAAGTTACGTCTGTTTTTAGCTTTGGTTTCTGCTGCGGATAAGGTGGATGAGTTGGAACCCCTACCTAATATTGATTTTAATATTATGGCGGGTAATTCTCTGATTGGGTTAATTGGAATTGATGCGACGGCTTTTGATACTGTGGGGAAAAGTCAACAAGGTAATCTTTTACAAGCCTTAGCCGCTAGTGATTATCAGAAGGTTTTAGATGAGAAGAATCAGTCTATAGCACTTTATAAAAAACACGCGTTTATTCCTGGGGAAGAAATGCTTCCAGAGGGTGATGTGGGAACTGAACAAGATACGCGGTTGTTAAATTTGCGTCAACATATTGATGATCTTAATCAAGAATCTCAAAAAAAGTTAAATGTTTTGCTGTTGGATGAGTTTAGCCAGCGTCTGGGGATTAAATATGAGGATGTGCAGTTAATTGGTAAGCCGAAAAAGCGGTTATTAAATGTTGATGATATTGCCAATTTAAAGCCGTTCCACTGGGGTTATCATTTTGATAATGTTTTAAATGGTGGTGGTTTTGATGCGATTATTACTAACCCGCCTTGGGAAATTTTTAAACCGCAAGCTAAGGAGTTCTTTGCACAGCATAATGAACTGGTGACGAAGAATAAAATGGATATTAAGGCTTTTGAAAAGGAACAGAAAAAGCTGTTAGAAAATCAGGCTATTTCTCTGGCTTGGTTAGAATATCAAAGTCAGTTTCCTTATGTTAGTGCTTATTACCGTTCTTCTGCACATTACAAAAATCAGATTTCTGTTGTCAATGGTAAGAAGGCTGGGACGGATATTAATCTTTATAAGTTATTTATAGAACGCTGTTTTTATTTGTTGCGTGAAGGTGGGGAATGTGGAATTGTGGTTCCTAGCGGTATCTATACTGATTTGGGAACTAAGCAATTACGCGAAATGTTGTTTAGTGAAACTCAAGTTACTGGTTTATTCTGCTTTGAAAATCGTAAGGAAATTTTTGAGGGTGTTCACCGCAGTTTTAAATTTGTTGTTTTGACTTTTATTAAGGGTGGTACAACTCCAGATTTTCCCTCGGCTTTTATGCGTCTTGATGTCCGGGAATTGGCGAGGTTTCCTAATGAAGATAGTTTAAATGTTGATGTTGATATGGTGCGGCGACTTTCACCTGATTCTCTCTCGGTGATGGAGTTTAAGAGTGAGTTAGATATCCAAATTGCTGAGAAGATGCTGCGGTTTCCCTTGTTGGGAGAGAAAATTGATCATAAATGGAATCTGCGCTTAACTTCGGAGTTTCACATGACTATTGATAGTCATTTATTTAAGCAACAGCCAGGTAAAGGAAGATTACCACTTTATGAAGGAAAGATGATTCATCAATTCACTCATAAATTTGCTGAACCTAGATATTGGGTTGATGAAAATGAAGGGAGAAAATCTATATTAGGACGCAATAGAATTGATAACGGTCAAAAATTAAATTATCAAGGATATCGTTTTGCATATCGTGCAGTTGCTAGAAATACAGACTCACGAACAATGATTGGAACAGTTTTACCTTTTAATGTTGTTTGCGGTCATTCTTTAAATATTACAATACCGTACAATGATGATAAATATACATTATTTATCAGTGCAGTATTGAATAGTTTTTGTTTTGATTTTTTGTTACGTCAGCAGGTAACTGCAAATTTAACTATGTTTTTCATTTACCAAACACCAATACCGAGATTAATAGCCGGAGATAAATACTTTAGTGAAATTGTAGAAGGGGCGGCGAAACTAATCTGCACAACTCCAGAATTTGACGATTTGGCGGAAGAAGTGGGACTTGGTTCGCACAAAAATGGCGTGACTGATGAAACAGAACGGGCGGAAATTCGAGCGGAACTTGATGGGATGATAGCGCACCTTTACGGTTTAACTAAGGAGGAATTTGCTTATATTTTGACGACATTTCCTCTGCTTCCAGATGCTGTGAAACAAGCGGCTTTAACTGCTTATTTGGGGAAGCTTTCCCCTGTGGGGGTTTAATCGTTTTTTTCCTGTGTCATTAGCCTTGGCGATTGGAAATCGCAGCTATACAAACAAAATCCGCCTGCACGGACTCAGGAAATTTAGGAATTTTAACCCGCGCAGCTGCGACTTCTAGTCGCCTAGTATTTGAGTTCGCCAGGGTTAGTTTTAGCGAAAGATTCGGCATTTTGGCATGACAAATATTTTGGTTGCAGTTTAAATAATATATCAACAGGGATAACGGAAAAGTGAAAACTGTACGCAGTCGAGGGTCAAGCCTTGTTTTCAATACTTCCATCCCTTTGCCAGTTGTTGATTGAGTGCTGTAGAACGGCTAGAAATGGGTGAACCAGTCAATTCGCCGCACAAAATCATCGCTTCATTACAACTGGCTAAAAATGTCACTAAATTATATCAGTTAACCGGATGATGGTGGGTTACGCGGCGCTAACCCACCCTACTGATGTGGCAAGCTTAAAATGTTGCATGATGTTTCTCTTGTGGAACAGGCAAGATGACTGTTCTGGGCGGGCTAGAAGCCCACCCCACAATATTATTTCCCGATGAGCAATTACGCTAAAAATCGTCGCGCCTTTGCGGTTAATGGAACAACCGCCCCCAAATCTCAATTCTTTAGTTTATCTAAAATCATATTTAAGTTATCAAAATACCTTTCTAAGATAGAGGCAGCAACTAAAAATTGCCATTGATAAACCTGACCCATAAGCAAAAAGCTAGGGAATAACAAAAATGACTCAAGCGCCAGAATCTCTAGATTTGTCTATGAATGATGCTACGGATAAAAACTTAGATCGTGATTGTACAACGTTATCGCGTCACGTACTCCAGCAAATGCAAAGTTTTGCAGCAGATGCTCAAGATTTGAGTATGCTGATGAATCGCATCGGTTTGGCGGGTAAACTGGTGGCTCGTCGCCTCAGCCGCGCTGGTTTAATGGAAGGTGTGCTGGGATTTTCTGGAGATGTGAATGTCCAAGGCGAATCTGTCAAAAAGATGGATGTCTATGCCAATGACGTATTTATCTCGGTGTTTAAGCAAAGTGGCTTAGTCTGTCGCCTAGCTTCCGAGGAAATGGAAGAACCATACTACATCCCGGAAAACTGCCCTATTGGTCGCTATACCTTGCTCTATGACCCCATTGATGGCTCATCGAACACTGATACTAATCTCAGTTTGGGTTCGATTTTCGCGATTCGTCAACAACAAGGTGATGATGTCGATCATAAAGCCACTGACCTTTTAACCAACGGACGCAAGCAAATCGCCGCCGGCTATATACTCTACGGCCCTAGCACAATGCTGGTCTATACTATGGGTAATGGCGTTCATTCATTTACCCTTGATCCCAGTTTAGGGGAATTTATCCTTTCGGAAGAAAATATCAAAATTCCTAACCACGGTTCTGTTTACAGCGTGAACGAAGGGAATTTTTGGCAGTGGGAAGAATCAATGCGGGAGTATATCCGCTATGTCCATCGGACTGAAGGCTATACCGCTCGTTACAGTGGCGCGATGGTGAGTGATATCCATCGAATTTTAGTTCAAGGCGGCGTATTTCTCTATCCCGGCACAATTCAAACCCCAGAAGGTAAGTTGCGCTTGCTTTATGAATCGGCTCCCTTGGCTATGTTGATTGAACAAGCAGGTGGTCGCGCGACTACAGGTTTAGTCGATATTTTGGACGTAGTACCCAAGAAACTACATCAACGCACACCTTTAATTATTGGTAGTAAAGAAGATGTAGCGAAGGTGGAGTCTTTTATTCAAAACGGACACTAACCAGCCGCTTGAAGGCGGAAGTCAAAAGTCAAAAGTCAAAAATTTGACTGGTAAGGGGTTGTTTATTGACACGGTGCTGTATGAGATAGGTTGACACTCTACCAGTAATGAGAAGTTATTTTGGCTGTGTGATTGGATAATATCTGGGATTGGAGATGCACAATAGCCCTGGTGATGAATTAAAAATTACCTCAGCTGGTCGATGTCATAAGTGATTGGTAACGCCACAATTCAACAGTAAGCATCAACACCAAGATGTATTTTGCGTTTTTTCACTTAGAAACATCATTAACAGGAGTAAAACTAGAGCTATGGCAACTAACCATTTACTAGAAATTAAACAATATGGTCAAAGTATCTGGATGGATAACTTGAACCGTGAAGTGATTCAATCAGGTGAACTCAAAGACTTGGTGGAAAATCAGGGTATATCTGGGATTACCTCTAATCCAGCTATCTTTGAAAAGGCTATATCTAATAATGCGATGTATGATGCCGATATCGCAGCTGGTATTCGCGCTGGATTACCCACATACAAAATTTACGAATCCCTCATTTTTGCAGATATTCGCAACGCTTGTGATCTTCTGCGCCCCGTATATGAAGCCTCGAATAGACTTGATGGTTATGTGAGTATAGAAGTCCCACCGACCATCGCCCATGATACTGAAGCATCAATAGCTGAAGCCCGTCGCTATTTTCAAGAAATTGGGCGGGAAAATTTGATGGTGAAAATTCCTGGTACAGTAGCTGGTTTACCAGCAGTGGAGCAGGCGATCGCTGAAGGTATCAATATTAATACCACGCTGCTGTTTTCCGTCGATAGCTACATCAACACCGCAGAGGCTTATATTCGTGGCTTAGAAAAACGGTTAGCACAGGGTGGAGACATTAGCAAGATTGCTGCCGTGGCTAGCTTTTTTCTCAGTCGCATTGATAGCAACGTTGATGCCAAAATTGATGCCAAATTGAAGCGTGGTATTGATGATATCTCCCATGAGGCCAAACTGCAAGCTGTGAGGGGGAAAGTGGCGATCGCTAACGCTAAGATTGCATACCAGGAATACAAAAAGATTATTCAAAGCGATCGCTGGCAATACTTAGTATCAAAAGGAGCTAAAGTCCAACGGTTACTTTGGGCTAGCACCAGCACCAAAGACCCAAAATACAAAGATGTCATGTATGTCGAAGAGTTAATTGGCCCTGACACCGTTAACACCTTACCACCGGCGACAATTGCTGCTTGTGCTGACCATTGCGATGTCGCTAATCGCTTAGAAACAGACGTTGCAGAAGCTTACCAACTGATGGAAAGCCTGAAAGATCCCGACATCAACATTGATCTAAATGTGGTCATGGAGGAACTATTAGTTGAAGGTATTGACAAATTCGTCCAGCCTTACGAGTCCTTGATGAACTCTTTAGAAAACAAAGTCAAGTTATTGTCGCCAGTGTAGACCTTAAACGTTTATCCTGAGCCTGCCGAAGGACACAACTCCTTTGTAGACGCGATTTTGCAGCGTCTATTAACACACCACTCAACACCCCACTGAAAACTTTTATGGTTAGTTTGCTAGAAAATCCCTTGCGCGTTGGTCTGCAACAGCAAGGGATGCCCGAACCCCAGATTATAGTCATCTTTGGCGCTTCTGGCGACCTTACCTGGCGTAAATTAGTGCCAGCACTTTACAAATTGCGGCGAGAAGGACGCATCCCACCAGAGACAACTATTGTCGGCGTGGCGCGTCGAGAGTGGACTCACGACTATTTCCGGGAACAGATGCAAAAGGGCATGGAAGAAGCTCATGCTAGTGTTCCTTTAGGCGAACTTTGGCAAGACTTCTCTAAAGGTTTATTCTACTGTCCTGGAGACATAGACAAACCGGAAAGCTACCAAAAGCTCAAAACCCTGTTAACCGAATTAGACGAGAAACGGAACACACGGGGAAACCGGATGTTCTACCTCTCCGTCGCGCCTAACTTCTTTCCGGAAGCCATTCGGCAACTAGGGGGAGGCGGAATGCTAGACGACCCCTACAAGCATCGTCTGGTGATTGAAAAACCCTTTGGTCGGGACTTGGCATCAGCTCAAAGTCTTAACCAAATAGTGCAAAAATATTGCAAAGAAAATCAAGTCTACCGCATTGACCACTACTTAGGTAAAGAAACAGTCCAGAATTTGCTGGTATTCCGCTTCGCAAATGCCATATTTGAGCCGTTGTGGAATCGTCAATTTGTTGACCACGTACAAATTACCGTGGCTGAAACCGTAGGGGTAGAAGACAGGGCTGGTTACTATGAACAAGCCGGCGCACTCAGAGATATGTTGCAAAATCACCTCATGCAACTTTACTGTTTGACGGCAATGGAAGCACCTAACTCAATGGATGCTGATAGCATCCGCACGGAAAAAGTTAAGGTACTGCAAGCTACCCGTTTGGCTGATGTTCCCAATCTGTCACGTTCAGCAGTGCGAGGTCAGTATAGTGGTGGCTGGATGAAGGGTAAGCAAGTTCCAGGCTATCACGATGAACCAGGAGTTGATCCTAATTCTGGGACACCAACTTATGTAGCCATGAAGTTTATGGTTGACAACTGGCGCTGGCAGGGTGTTCCTTTTTACCTACGGACAGGTAAGCGGATGCCGAAAAAAGTCAGTGAGATTTCCATTCACTTCCGTGATGTTCCTTCTCGGATGTTTCAATCTGCTTCTCAACAGCGAAATGCCAACATTTTAGCAATGCGGATTCAGCCGAATGAAGGAATTTCTTTGCGTTTTGATGTGAAAATGCCAGGGGCAGAATTCCGCACCCGTTCTGTGGATATGGACTTTAGTTATGGCTCCTTTGGCATTCAAGCAACTTCTGATGCCTATGACCGCCTGTTTCTTGATTGTATGATGGGCGACCAAACTTTATTTACACGGGCAGATGAAGTTGAAGCAGCTTGGCAAATAGTAACTCCGGCTCTTTCTGTTTGGGATACACCCACAGACCCTGCGACCATTCCTCGGTATGAAGCCGGTACTTGGGAACCCGCAGAAGCGGAATTGTTAATTAACCAAGACGGTCGTAACTGGCGCAGACTGTAGAAATGAGTCATTAGTAAAAATAACAGGACTTACGCAAGACCTCTCTGAAACCCTCTTGACTTTGTGTCCTTCTCCCAAAGGGAGAGGCTAACGCCAATGTGTCCTTCTCCCAAAGGGAGAGGCTAGCGCCAATGCGGTTCGTTTTTCCATAATTTTGCGTAAGTCCTAAATCAATGACCAATGACCAATAACCAATGACCAATGACTAAACTACTATGATTTCCCAAGCACCTACAATTTTTTCACTTCAGGCACCAAAGGATATTTCGCTGACCGAAATAGAAACGGAACTGAATCAAATTTGGCAAAGTTACGGTATTACCGGTGATGACGGTGGGCTTCCTGCTGCTACTAGGGCGACAACATTTACTTTGGTGGTTTACGAACCAGAAGAAACTCAGTATTTGTTAGCTGCTTTGGGGTTTTATGAAGGCCCGATTGATGGCATTGTCGGGCCACAAATGGCGGCGGCGTTACGGCAAGTACAAGTTAAATATGGGCTGCCGGAAACTGGTACAACTTCACCAGAAACGCTGGCTGTATTGCGGGAAGAATTCGCCAAACGTCAGGGAATGGGAGGTGCGGGAGACGGTACTTCCTATAACTTCAGTCCCGCTAGTCCCACAATTGCGGATGAAATTGCCCTGCGTAACCCCTGCCGAATTATTGCTTTGTTCCCGATTGCTGGGGAAGATGAAGGTGTGAAAGCTCAAGTTTCTGCCTACTGCCCAATTCAAAAGCAATCCTCAAGTACACTGATATGCTGTGAATACATCACCTTGAGTGGAACAGCTGCCGCTTTGGAACGTGTGGGTGGCATGATTCCAGCCCTATTAATTGGTAGCTTGCCGAAGTTTCTTTGGTGGAAGGCGACACCAGACCCTAACAACAATCTCTTCAAGCGATTGTCGGCAATCTGCAATAATGTGATTGTTGATTCTTGTGATTTTAACGAGCCGGAAACTGATTTACTCAGTCTGCAAGAGTTGGTAAAAGCTAATATCCCCTTAGCTGATTTGAACTGGCGACGGCTATCGGCATGGCAAGAATTGACGGCTCAAGCTTACGACTCACCCCATCGTCGCGCTGCACTCAAAGAAATTGACCGGGTGATGATTGACTATGAAAAGGGTAACCCCGCCCAAGCTTTGCTGTTTTTGGGTTGGCTGGCGAGTCGGTTGGAATGGTCGCCAGTTTCCTATAAAAAGGAAATCGGTGATTATGAAATCACTCAAATTCGCTTTGTTTCCCAAGACCAGCGACAGGTGGAAGCTGAGTTAGCCGGTGTTCCAGTGGCTGATGTGGGTGAGGTTCTGGGTGATGTGATTGCTCTGCGCCTGAGTTCGACAAATTTGGAAGCAGATTGTGGTACTGTCATTTGTTCAGAAACTGGCGGTTGTATGCGAATGGAAACACACGGTGGCGCTCAAGCCGCAGGTCTGTTTCAACAGGTGGGTTCACTTTCGGAACAAAAAGCTGAAGCGTTGCTGAGTCAACAGGTGCAACGTTGGGGTCGGGAATCACTTTTTGAAGAAAGTCTGGCAATTATTGCGAAGACTCTCAATTTGGGTAAATAATTACTAATTCGTAATTCGTAATTCGTAATTCGTAATTCGTAATTTAAGAGGGATAATTAGCAATGCCCAATTAATTACCCCAAATTTATGACTTTAGTCATTGCTGGAGAACGTAGTGGGGTGGGCAAGACAACGGTCACGCTCACCCTTTTAGCATCTTTACGCCGTCGTGGTGTGGGGGTACAATCTTTTAAGGTCGGCCCAGACTTCATTGACCCGATGTTTCACGGCCATGTCACTGGTCGTGCTTGTCGCAATTTAGATCCGGTTTTGACTTCTGAGGCTTATGTACAGAAATGTTTTGCTAATTATAGCCCAGAGTGTGAATTTTCCCTCGTGGAAGGGGTGATGGGGTTATTTGATGGTGTGAAAGCGGTTGAAAATCAGGAAGAATCTTTAATTATCACTGATTTTGCTAGTACGGCACACGTTGCACGGCTTTTAGATTTACCTGTGGTGTTGGTGATCGATTGTAGTCGTTTGTCTGGTTCTGTGGCGGCGATCGCACACGGTTATTGTACCTTTGATTCGAGAATTAAAATTGCTGGGGTGGTACTAAATCGGGTGGGAAGCGATCGCCATTTATCTTTACTCAAAGATTCCCTCGAAGCATTACAATTAAACATTCTCGGCGTATTGCGTCGTCAAGATAATATCACCATACCCGATCGCCATCTCGGTTTAGTCCCCACCGCTGAACTCCCCGAATTGGACGCGGTAATTAATCGTCTGGCTGATTTAGGAGATACTTGCTTCGACTGGCAAAAATTATTACCCCTATTGAAATCTCCCCACTCCCCACTCC
>NZ_CAWQOY010000013.1:0-16742 GCF_963896525.1 Nodularia sp. LEGE 04288 | reverse complement strand
GTGGGGAGTGGGGAGTGGAATATCTGCTTTGTCCTTTTGTGTTCAAGATATTCTTAAGTGAAATTACATCTGTTCACAAGCTAAAATCCTCTTAAAACGATCTACAAATTTAAGAGGCAATTTATGGCAGTCAAAAAGGGAGATATGGTTCGCGCTGTCCGCGAGAAGCTGGAAAACAGTCTGGAAGCAAAAGCCAGTGATAATCGCTTTCCTTCGTATTTGTTTGACAGCAAGGGCGAAATTGTCGATGTTAGAGGTGATTACGCTCTTGTAAAATTCGGGAAAGTGCCAACACCAAATATTTGGTTACGTTCAGATCAACTTGAAGAGTTTAACTAACGCTCAGATTTTAGTCTGAGCCTACACAAACAAAACCTGCCTCCGCAGGTTTCAATATTGCATTTTATACCGAGGACGGTTCAGTGATACATTACTCTAGAATATCTACCAGAAAAAATTAATCAAAAATAGAGATTACTTGAATACTAGATATTCTAAACATAGGCTTTGTTTTTTTCTCAGTTGTCACAAATTCCTCTGCACTAACTGACAACGCCGCAGCTACATGAAGCGCGTCCATAGCTGCTAAACCATACTGAACAGCAATTTGATAACCTTCTTGAACAATATGAGTCAAATCACTCGCCCAGTAGGTAACATCGCTAAAAAATTCTTTATAAAATTGAGCTTCTTCAGTTTGCTTGTGATAAACCGCTTTGGTATTACCTCCAATCTGACAAATTCACTAGAAGCGAATTCCCGTTGGGAATCTCCTAATATTTCCAAGGCTTTCTCGGCAATTCTACCAACACCATTTGTTGCACAGAGTAATACTCCTGAATCAATATAAGTTATTTTCATCCTTCTCTACCCTGTAGCCCACCTCTGCGACTGGCGAGTTCTTTTTCTATTTCATCTTCATCTAATAGATGTTTCCCAGAAGCAACAATTCTAGAGCGAATTTGGCGTAACCGTTCTCCCAAGGGAGTTTTATTTACAGAGGTTTTTAAGCGAAGAAATTCCACAAAATCTAAAACTTCCTCTTGTTTATCTTGTGGAAGGGAACGCCATTTGGTTAATAACTCTTGTTCTGTACTCATCTTGACTACCTACTTCTGATAATTTAGCCCAAGTAATCTTAATCTATAATATGTCTGATGGTTGAAGGATTGGCTAAAGCCAATAGAGTCTGACTTTCTTAATTACGAATTACTTATTACAAATTATTATGTTTTCTTCCCCTGAGTCTTCGATTCTGTGCCGTTCACCTCGTGTCACCATCGTGGGTGCTGGTAAGGTTGGTAGTACTCTCGCCCAACGCATTGCTGAGAAAAATCTTGCAGATGTGGTTTTGCTGGATATTGTGGAGGGAATGCCTCAAGGTTTAGCATTGGATTTGATGGAGGCTAGGGGTATTGAGTTACATGATCGGCAGATTATCGGGACGACTAATTACGCTGATACTTCTGATTCCCAAATTGTGGTGATTACTGCTGGTATTCCTCGGAAACCAGGGATGAGTCGGGATGATTTGCTGAAAATTAATGCCAAGATTGTGGTGGAAGCTGCTAAAAGTGCGATCGCCTATTCTCCCAATGCTATTTTTATAGTGGTGACCAATCCTTTGGATGTGATGACTTATTTGGCTTGGGAAGCTACAGGTTTACCACGTCACCGAGTTATGGGTATGGCTGGAGTGTTAGACTCAGCCCGGTTTGAAACTTTCATTGCTTTAGAATTAGGGGTATTACCTGCTGATGTGAAAGCGATGGTATTGGGTAGCCACGGTGATTTAATGGTTCCTTTGTCTCGTTATGCGACCGTTAACGGCATTCCCATCACAGAATTACTCGATTCAGCCACAATTGACCGTTTGGTAGAGAGAACCCGCAACGGGGGCGCGGAAATTGTGGAATTGATGCGGACTGGTGGGGCATTTTTTGCGCCTGCTTCGGCTGCGAGTGTGATGGTGGAATCTATTTTGTGGAATCAGTCGCGGTTGTTACCTGTGGCGACTTATTTACAGGGTGAATACGGTTTAGATGATGTTGTGATTGGTGTTCCCTGTCGTTTGGGTGGCGGTGGAATTGAGAAGATTTTGGAATTGCATCTCACCGATGGGGAAAGAGAAGCTTTGCAGATGTCGGCGCAATCTGTGCGGGATAATATTAATCGGGCGCAGGAAATTTTGGCGATTAAATAATCATTTCACTAACATCAAAACCTGAGAAACCTAACCCCCCTAGCCCCCCTTCCCTTGTAGGAAATGGGGGTTTCAATTCTAATTAATAAACTTAGCTATTTGTGGGAAATATCTAGTAAATAAACAATGATATTTCTGTAGCCAAGTGAAGCAAATAACATTATGATAATAATTATTAGTTAAATAGGACACACGGTATGGGTGCGGGACAAAATCTTTTACAGGCTACCCAAGCTAAAACACGTCTGCTGCTGGCTTTGTGGGATTTGGGAGGAATAAAGCAGGAAGTCAAAAAAGGTCAACTAACGAAGCGCATTATATCTAAGGGTAAGAAGGTAGCAGATTTTAAGGACATATTCGAGGAATTACAGAAAGAAGGGGCGATCGCCATTTCCAAAACTGGATATTCTCTGAACTCTCCCAAGGGTTTGGAGGTTCTAGGTGAGGGTTTGAGGAGTGGTGATTTTAAGTTTGAAGGGACTATTGTTGGTACTTGGGCGGCGAATGCGTTGGTGCGGTGGATTAGTCAGATAGATGTACGTGTTGGTACATCTGCACCAGTGAATGCAGTGAAGAGTGCAAATATTGCTTCTTACGATGAGTTTAAGTCTGTAGCTTTGGAAGTCTACGACAAGCTGAACTATGAATATAACTCTAATAATTTAGTGCCTATATATCGTATTAGAAGAACAATAGGAGAACGAGTTACTCGTACAGAATTTAATGATTTTCTCCTAGAAATGCAGGCTGATGATATTTTTCAACTGCAAGGGGGAACAGTAGAAGATAGCGCACCGGACAAAATAGAAGATTCCATAACAACAGAACTTGATGGATTACGCTGCTATGCCAAGCGTATCTAAACCTAAATTATTTGTTTCTTCACACATTCACTTCACATTACCATGATTGCTAATACATCTACCATCGATGAACTGATTAAAGAACACAATCCATTTGCAGGACATATGGTTGTTAAACCTCAACAAATATGGGGTAAAAGTTTTCCTGATGTTCCCTGGATTAATGCTCATGCTTCTGATGCAGTATTTAATGCAGTTGAAAAGATTCGCAAAAAACAACTTACAACTGTTGGTATTACGATTACGGCTGAAAAGGGGTTAGGTAAAAGCCATATTATTAGTCGCATTCGGCATCGTTTACAGACAGAAGAAGGGAACTTATTTATTTACATGAGTAAATACGATAACTTAAATCAAATAAAATATCAATTTTTACAAAATATTGCCTCTAGTTTGAGAGCATTTGGTAGTCAAAATGTGATGCAGTGGCAAGAAATAGCAGCAGGGTTAATTAATGAATCCCAGAAATGGAAATATACGCCGCAGCAATATATGACTAAATTCCCAAATTGGTTGAATAAATATTCAAATAAATTTGTTGGACAATTAACAAAAATTATTCAGCAAGTTAAACCAGAAATTAGCAACCCTTACATAATTCAGGCTATTTTGTGGACACTTTCCCCAGATCATGTTAATTATGCAAATTGCTGGTTATCCGGCTTGGAATTAACACAGGAAGATGCTAAAGCAATGGGGCTACCAAATCTAACTAAAGAAGATAGAGAAGCTGAAGCATTAAGTCATATTCGCCAAATTATAGACATAATTAGTGATTATAGAATTCCGGTGATTTGTTTTGATGAGTTAGATATTGCTGACATTGCAGATAATGGTTTTACAGCAGCACAAATTATTGGCAACTTGGTTAAGGATTTATATAACAATCTCAAACGAGGTGTTTTGTTACTGGCAATGTATGAAGAAACTTGGGAGTATCAAATCAAAATACTACCACAAGCCGAAGCCGTTATGGATAGATTAGCAAGTGAATCAAAGAGGAAGCCTATTCCTTTAAAATATCTCAATTCTGATGATATTCTTGCCTTAGTTGGTCAATGGCTACAAGACTTTTATCAAAAACATCAACAAATCCCGCCTCATCCCCTTTATCCCTTTGATGAAAAGCAACTTAGAGAATTAGGTAAAGGTAAACCTATAGTTAGATCAGTTCTAAAGTGGTGTGCAGAGAACTTTACACCTACTAATCACCCTGGTAAAGAGCCTCCTGTAATACCACCAGTTACCAAAAAAGATTTTCATCTAGTTAAACCATACTTTCAGAGTGAATTAGTCCATTTAAAATATTCGATCAATTCATTGCTAGATGATGAAGGCACAATTACTAAGGCTCTTAAATTTTCTTTTGATAGGTTAATAGGTAAAACTGTAGAAGGAGTGACAATTGAAAAAATTGAAGAAGTACCTCACGACAGCTATATTGATTTTAAAATTATTGGAAATCGTCAAAAAGTAAAAATTGGAGTGGATATTCTACAGCAATCAGGGGGTGTTGGTGTCACAACAGCTTTGAGTAGATTAATTGATTATCAAACCTTTGATTTAACTCGTGGTTGCTTGGTGCGTTCAAAAAAGATTAGTACAGCTGCAACTCAAGCTAGAGAAAACTTGAGAATTTTATTAAAAGAAAAGGGTGGAGAATGGGTAAGCTTGCAAATCCAAGACATTAAACCTCTTTTAGCTATCTGGTTTGTTTGGAATCATAGAGAAATTTATGAATTGACAGAAGAGGAAATTTTTGAATTTATTGAGCAGAAGCAACTAGCAATCCATAATCCTCTAATTCGAGAAATTTTGAGTGACCCTTCTGGGCAAGAACCTGATAATTTAACAGATGAAGATTTACCGATGAGAATTCCTCAAAGTGATGTAAATGCTGAGAATATCCAAATGAGTAAACCAATAATATAATTAAATAGAAATGAATCAGATGTTCTCACTTCCAACAGCACTGTGTCTACCCGCCCCTAATATTGAAGCCTTAATACAGGGGCGAACAATTGCAGCTTTACCCAGGATGTTTATTCGTCCAGGACAGAGATTTGCTTTTTATCCTGCGGACTTCCCATTTTTAATTAAAGCGTGGGCGAGATGTGAAGGTTGCCAAATTTTAGATAGCACTCAGCCATTAGAGATTTTATCTCAATTAACAATATGGACACCGGAAGCACTAAAAGAGATAGTACGACGACAACAACATATTTTTCTGGCTTACTTGCGAGTTTATCATTTAGCTGAGTTTAAAGAAATTTCTGTTAATCCCGACATTAAAGAAAAAATAGGTAAATTTGTCGGTTTATCTAATATTACTGCTTCTGAAGCAAAACCAGTGTTAAGCGATCGCATCTTCGCCCAACGCCAACGCCAATTACAGAACCGAGAACCACCCACGCACCCAGAACTCGAAGAATTACAAAGTGCATTATCACAAATAGCCATCACAAATCCAGCAGCACAGCAATTAGATAATGAAATTAAACTCTTTTTAGGTTGGACTGGTGAGAGGCTAACTCAAAGTATTGATGAAGATTTAGAGTGGATAAAAACGATTGCTAAAGTTGGAAATTCTAGTGAGGGAAATAAATTTGAAAAATTAGTTCGTAGAGCATTACTCAAGTTAGGCTTTACAGGTTCAGGTTTGAATCCAGATAATGTTGGTGGCGCAGGAGGAATGGATATTTATGCTGAACAACCTTATCCGATAGTAGGAGAGTGCAAAGCAACGAAATATGAAAAAGTAAGTGATGGTACACCTGCACAGTTACTAAAAATAGGCATGAACCATCTTGGGAAAATTCAGTATGAAAAATCAATTAAATTAATTGTAGCGGCTGGAAAACTCAATAAGTACGCATCAAGAACAGCTACCGAAAATCAAATGAATGTTATGACTCCTGAAACACTGCAAAAGCTAGTTGAACTGCAAGCAAATTACAAAAATTCTATCAATTTGTTAGAACTAAAACTGTGTTTGGAAGAAGAACCATTTGGTGAAACTGCTGATGGTAAACTTAATACTTATATCTATAAACTTGAACAATCTATAAAATTGCGATCGCACATAATCCAGCTAGTAAAAAATTATCTGCAAAACTCAGGTAATAAATCTACAGGAGTCGAAAGTTTACATGGCGTATATTTTGGTTCAAATCCGCCACAGCCCCTAAAAACAGAAGAAATGCACGAAATTCTGATAGAACTTTCCTCACCCCTCACAGGCTATTTAGGACGAGAAAAAGGAAAATATTGGAAGAGCGATCGCTTTTACTTTCTCCGCGACTTACCAACCACCCCCAAATAACACAATTCTCTTACCTCTGCGTTCTCTGCGCCTCTGCGGTTCGTTTTTTCTGATAAAAATAAATACCCTGAATCATATTCTGCCAGTAGCTCCAGTCTCATTCAGGCAGAACATACAATGTACAGCATTTGGGTGCTTCTCATGGGCTTTCTTACTAGCGACTTCTTTATCTTCATCAACGAAATAATCACCACTATCCGGCTCTACAGCAAGATACCAGCCATAGTGTTCTGAAATCAAATCAGGACGCACTCGCTCAAATACAGCGCGACAACGGCGATAAAATACTTCATCTTCAGCTTTACGTCTAGCCCGTTCCTCTGGTGTTAAAGTCAGTTCAGGAAAAATGCGCCCTCGCCTTGGCGATCGTTTCGGCGTTGATTGCGTCACATTATTAACCCTCATGATCAAGACTGCATTAACTCAATTTAACAGTATTTCTTCCTTTGCGCCTTTGCGCCTTTGCGTGAAACTAATCCATATTTTAACTTCTAGATTTAATAGATGATGGTGGGTTACGCGATCGCTAACCCACCCTACAATTTTGGGGTAATTTATTTTGGGGACATCCCTAAAACCAATTAACCGGCAGAAACTTTCAAACTACCGGGCTTTGCAAGTTCACCTTGTAACACCACACCGCGCTGATTGGCGTGTAGATGGCGCAAAATCTTGTAAATTGCCTCAACTTGATCAGCAGCACCCGCTTTTTGGGCGACTTCTTCCAGAGAAAGGGCGGTTTTTTCCTTTTGTAATACAGCTACAACTTTTGATTGCAACTCCAGAATTACCGCAGCCGCTTTTTTACCAGCTTCTACCCCTGGCTGATGGTAGGCGTTGACATTCACTAAGCTGGCGTATAAACCCACAGCGCGTTCATACAAAGCAATTAACGCACCCACTGTTTTCGGGTTGACTTGGGGAATAGTCACTGTAATCGAATCGCGCTGATTTTCGTAAAGCGCTTGTCGAGTTCCTAAGAGAAAACCAGACAGAAAATCGCCTGAAGTTACCCCAGGTTCGATTTCTAAAGATTTCCCTTCACGGTCTTCTAACACTTCAATGAAGGTAGCAAAGAAATTTGGGATACCCTCACGTAATTGCTGCACGTAAGCGTGTTGGTCTGTGGAACCTTTGTTACCGTAAACGGCGATACCTTGATAAACAGTCTTGCCATCTAGGTCTTTTTCTTTACCTAAAGATTCCATTACCAGCTGTTGCAAATAGCGACTGAACAACAGCAAGCTGTCCTTGTAAGGTAGGACAACCATATCTTTTTCACCTTTGCCATTACCGGAAAAATACCAAGCCAAAGCTAACAAAGCCGCTGGGTTATTTTTCAAATCTGGGACGCGGGTAGCATCATCCATTTCTTTCGCACCTTCAATCATGGCGCGAATGTCAATTCCTTGTAATGCGGCTGGTACTAAACCCACAGCAGATAATTCTGAGGTGCGTCCTCCCACCCAGTCATACATAGGAAATCTGGCTAGCCAGCCTTCTTTTTGGGCGACTTTATCTAAGTTGCTATCAACGCTGGTAATGGCTACAGCTTGTTTAGCAAAGTCTAAATTTTTACTAGCGAAGGCTGCTTTAACTTCAATCATGCCATTGCGGGGTTCTGGTGTGCCTCCCGATTTGGAGATGACTAAAACCAATGTGCTGGCTAGATTGTCTTCCAGTTGATTGAGAATGCGGTCAATTCCTGCGGGGTCACTATTGTCGATAAAGTGAATTTTTAGAGAAGGAAAATCAGGACTGAGGGCTTCAGCGACAAATTCCGGCCCCAGGGCAGAACCACCAATACCAATGGATATTATATCCGTAAAGCGGCTGGCTTTAGGAGAATGAATCGCACCTGTGTGGACTTTTTCGGCAAAGGCTTCGATTTGTTCTAGAGTTTGGACAATCTCTTGTGTCAGTTCTGGAGTGGGTGCTAAATCAGGATTTCGCAGCCAGTAATGTCCAACCATGCGGCCTTCGTCAGGATTTGCGATCGCACCCTTTTCTAATTCCGCCATATCCGCAAACGCTTTGTCAAACTTCGGCTGCAACGATTCCACGAAAGCGTGATCAAAACCCATCCGACTGACATCAAGGTAAAGTCCTAATCCCTCGTGGAAATATAACCAGTTTTGGTATCGTTGCCAAAGTGCCTTTGCATCCATAGGGAAATCTCAAATAAAGTATTGCTTCAAAAACAAGTTTAATGTATGGTTACAGCCATCCCTGCCTAGCCTTATACAGTTTTAAGTGTTGGCTATTGAGCATCACTCACAGACTCGCCCATAATTTAACAGTTACTACTCAATTTAAACATCCGGCATCGGTATGACACGGAGAAACTTGACAATTTCACCCCTAATTTCAATCCCAACTAGATAATTATCGATAGTGAAACGGTGAAAAATGCCCTCAGCATCAAGGCACCGTAATTCTGGGAGACTATGCAGACGCACATTTTCGGTAAACTCGGAAAATACAAAATCATATACCCGTTGGTAGACAACCGGTTCTAAGTTCTTCAGGTCTACTAAAAAAGACCTGGCATAGCGCACTTCCAAACTCACTCTGATGTTACCTTAACAAAACTTGAGGTCTACTGACATTAGCTCGAAAGCGCTCTTAATTTAGAAGTACACTAACATTAGTTTTGCTTCTTCATGGGTTAAAATATCCCACGGTTGCTGCGATTGCTTGACTTGTTGTATCGCTTGCGACATATAAGAGTCACAATGCAAAGCATGGATAGCATCCCAGGCACTTTGCAATTCTTCATCATTTAATTGCTCAATTAAGTGATGGATTCTAATTCTTAGCAAGTTCATAATAACGATAAAATTACCCAAAATACAAAAGTATTGTTCCCAAAAATCGACAATCCTTAACGGCAGGATCAGATTATCTGCTGTAGGAGGATGGACTCAGTATATACAGCAGTTTCTACCTGAGTGTAGGATATCAAAGAATCATCAACCACAGATCTAGAAACGCAGTGGTTACCCGCAGGGTACACAGATGAATCTGTACCTCGTCTCAATGGAAACTGCTATATATAACTTTGGCGGGGTGGGGTTCCGCCTTTTGCCAGGTCTTGACAAGGGTTATGGATAACGCATATTTGAATTAAATTAGTATGGTTGAATATCTCATCTTTTTAGCAATTTCCACCACAATCTTCGCCTTATTTAGTTTAGGACTGAATTTGCAGTGGGGCTATACAGGGTTAATTAATTTTGGTCATATTGCTTTTATGACTCTGGGCGCTTATACGACTGTGTTATTAAGCTTTCAGGGAGTTCCTCTACTGGTGTCAGCAGTCTTTGGCGCAATGGTAGCAGCTTTATTGGGTTTAATTATCGGTTTTGCCACTCTGCGCTTGCGGGAAGATTATCTCGCAATTGTCACCATTGGGGTGGGAGAATTAATTCGTTTGGTGGTGAACAATCAAGAATTACCTGTGAAGGATACCTGGATATCTGGGGCGTTTGGTGTCCAAAGTTATCCTCTACCTTTATCCACAGCCCCCAATTTGTTAATCAGACTGGTAATGATGGGATTGCTGACACTGCTGGCTGCTATAACTTTATTTGCATTGTGGCGATGGATTCGCTCCGCCCAAAAGTCTCTGTTGGCTGATTCTAGTAAAAAAGTCAGTAGCAAGCAAGAATTAGTTTCCCGCTTGGGGGTAGGAATGATCTTCGCTTTATTGACAGCAGCAATTTATATTTCGGGAATGATTGGCTTATATGATTACAAACCCGCAGCAGGTTTGATGCTGTTGTCGCTGTTGGTATTAGCACTTGTTTTCTGGCGGTTGGAAATTCTGGTGCGATCGCCTTGGGGTCGTGTGTTAAAAGCTATCCGTGAGGATGAAGAAGTCCCCAGGGCTATGGGTAAAAATGTGTTTTGGTATAAAGTCCAATCGCTGATGTTAGGAGGTGCGATCGCAGGTATAGCTGGGGCTTTCTTCGCTTGGCAACTGAGCGCCATTTACCCTGATAATTTCCAACCACAACTCACCTTTGACGCTTGGATTATGGTGATTTTAGGCGGTTCTGGAAATAACATTGGCACAATCTTAGGGGCGGTAATTTTCTTTACTTACGATGCAGCGACTAGAGAGTTTTTACCGAAAATTTTCACAAATTTATCTGCTGACCAATTAGGTGCATTTCGGATTATGGTCATCGGTCTGATTTTAATGATCCTGATGATTTGGCGACCGCAAGGTATTTTAGGTAAAAAGGAAGAACTCACCCTTGGTAAGTGATTAGTCATTAGTCATTAGTCATTAGTCATTGGTCATTGGAAAGTTTCTTCTCCCCTGCTCCCTGCTCCCTGCTCCCCTGCTTCTTCTCCCCTGCACCCTGCACCCTGCACCCCTGCCTCTTCTCTCCCTGAGTAAAAATAAAAACAATTGTTATGAATTTTTATGGTAAATAATCCGTCACCGCCACTTCCTTTGTTAGCCGCTACTGGACTTTGTAAAAGCTTTGGTGGCATTAAAGCAGTCAAAGAGGCCAGAATTGAAGTGAATAAAGGTAGTATTACTGGCTTGATTGGCCCCAATGGTGCTGGTAAAACCACTTTGTTTAACCTGCTCTCCAACTTTATTCGCCCAGATAAGGGACGAGTGATTTTTGACGGCGAACCGATTCAGCAGTTACAACCATATCAAATTGCCCAACAGGGATTAATCCGCACCTTTCAAGTGGCGCGGACGCTCTCGCGGTTGTCGGTGTTAGATAATATGCTGCTGGCGGCGCAAAAACAAACAGGGGAAAATTTTTGGCAAGTGCAGTTAAAACCCCACATTGTAGCTCAGGAAGAAAAGCAACTTAAAGAACAAGCAATGTCTTTATTAGAGTCTGTGGGATTGGCACAAAAGGCACAGGAATATGCTGGTGGGTTGTCTGGTGGACAACGCAAGTTATTGGAAATGGGACGGGCGTTAATGACTAATCCCAAGTTAATTTTATTAGATGAACCAGCCGCCGGGGTGAATCCCAGATTGATTGATGATGTATGCGATCGCATTCGCACCTGGAACCGCCAAGACGGCATGACTTTTCTGATTATTGAACACAATATGGATTTAATCATGTCCTTGTGCGATCGCGTTTGGGTCATGGCTGAGGGTCAAAATTTGGCTGAGGGAACTCCCGCCGAAATTCAAAGCAATACCCAAGTTTTAGAAGCCTATTTAGGACAATAAATGATCAAACCTCACCTGGTTGAGGAGAGGGGAGATTTTTTCGCCAGTTAAGGCGGGGTGAGGTCAAAAACCTGGCTTTGGATGTTATTTAATTCATTTTCCTGATATTTACCCATAGGTCGGTAGAGAAAACCATGTCTGTTATTTTCAGGATCAACTCAAACTAAATGTGTTTTAATATATATATTAAGAAATGTCTTAATTTTTTATAAACTTTAATAATCAATCACTGGCAAAACACACAATGGCAGCAGACTATCCTGATATTGATATTGCGCCATTTATCGATCATTCTCTGCTGATGCCAACGGCTACTCCAGAGCAGGTTGAGCAATGGTGTGAAGAAGCAGACAGATTTAATTTTGCGGCGGTTTGTCTTCACCCCTCCTATGTGAAGCAAGCGGCAGAACTCCTCCACGGCAAAAAGCCCCAAGTTTGTACGGTGATTGGCTTTCCTATGGGGGCGACAACTTCAGCAGTCAAGCTGTATGAGGCTCAGGAAGCTACGGAATCTGGCGCGACTGAGCTAGATGTCATGATCAACTTAGGTTGGTTGAAGGCGGGCAGAACTGAAGCAGTTCACCGCGAGATTGCGGAAATCTGTGAGGAAACTGGGCAAACTGTCAAGGTAATTTTGGAAACTAACCTGCTGACTGATGCTGAGAAAAAACTAGCTGCGGAAATATGTATGGAAGCAGGGGCGGCATTCTTAAAAACCAGTACAGGTTGGAATGGCGGCGCTAGTTTGGCAGATGTGCGGCTGTTGAAGGAAATTACCAAAGACAGCGTGGGAATTAAAGCTTCTGGGGGTATTCGCACCTACAATGAAGCCATAGAGCTAATCCTCGCCGGTGCTACTAGATTAGGCACATCTCGGAGTATCGATTTGCTCCACCAGCGCAATAACCTGGATAAGGGTGAATAGTCAAGGCTTTTTTTTGTCTTTAGTCATGGGTTGTTTGTTCTCACAGAATGACTAATGACTAATGACTAATGACTAATGACTAATGGCTAATGACTAATGAGTAGAACCTATAAAGCCACTGGAATTAATCTCAAAGCCCAAATGCTGGGAGAATCAGACAGAATAGTCACAATTTTGACACGAGAATTCGGTTTGATTCAAGCAGTTGCACCAGGGGCGCGCAAGCAAAACTCTAGCCTTGGTGGCAGGAGTGGTATGTTTGTGGTCAATGAATTACTGATTGCCAAAGGGCGATCGCTCGATAGAATTACACAAGCACAAACTTTAAAAACTTATCCAGGTCTGGCTCAAGACTTGGGCAAACTTGCCGCTGGTCAGTATTTAGCCGAAATAGTCCTGTGTCAAGCTTTGAGTGAACAACCCCAAGAGGAACTTTATCAGTTACTCACCGAATATCTTCATCAATTGGAAGTATTGCCCAAAACTGATAAATCTGGCATTTATGCTCACTTAGCTCATGGAGTGTTTCAGTTTTTTGCTCTCGCAGGGTTGTCACCTCAAGTACAAGTCTGTTGTTTAACTCAGAAGACCTTAAAACCAGACTTGACAGACCCTAACTGGCGCGTGGGATTTAGTGTGACCGCTGGTGGTACAGTCTGTTTAGAAGCTTGGGAAAATTTGCGAAAAGATCGAGATCAGCCTCATCTGACTCCATCAGCCCATCAGCGAAACTTAGGCTACCAAACAGTTGTTCACCGCCAAGACATACCAGTAATTTCTGGTCGCTTGGATGCTACAGAACTAGCTATGCTCCAACATCTGTCAGAACCAGAGATAATGCAAATGGATGCTGCCACAAATTATGGCTGGTTATCTGTTGAGCAAATTTTGCGCCAATATGCTCAATATCATTTAGGTCGCCCGATTCGCTCTGCTACCTTGATTGACTCTTATTTTGCCGCTAACCATGATGCAACCGTCTGAATTGGATAGAAAAATCCTGCCTTTGTCACCCAACACCAAAAAACAGAATAGGGCATCAGATCCTACAGTCAAGAATCACTTGAGTGCTGTTCCCAAGTCTACAAATAGCCCAGAAAAGCCGACACCAGATGTTTCTCAAAATGAACAAAACAAGACATCGGAAATCCCCAAAACTGAGGTGACCAGACAGCCTGAAGCCGACAAAAACGGCAATGGTCGGGGTTTTTCAGTAGCAACTACTTCCGCAACAGAATCCCCTCAATTAGATGGGTCTAGTGCCGATGGTGACACAGCATCAGCAAATGGGAAACAGCAAGGGTTTTTACCTGTATTAAGAAATCCCAATTTTCTGGCTCTGTGGGGTGGTCAAGTTTTCTGCCAGATGGCAGATAAAGTCTATCTGGTACTGATGATTGGCTTGATTAATACTCAGTTTCAGGGAAGTGATCAAAGCATTAGCGGTTGGGTATCAGCTTTAATGATGGCTTTTACGATTCCGGCTGTACTGTTTGGTTCTGTGGCTGGTGTATTTGTGGATCGCTGGTCGAAAAAAACTGTGCTGGTAACCACGAATGCTTGGCGCGGTATCCTGGTTTTATCAATTCCTTTTTTGCTGTGGTTAACTCATGATTGGCAACCCATTGGGATGTTACCTGTGGGTTTTGGGATTATTTTGGGTGTGACTTTTTTAGTCTCTACTCTGACTCAGTTTTTTGCCCCAGCAGAACAAACGGCAATTCCTTTGGTGGTGGAAGAACAGCATTTACTTTCGGCTAATTCGCTGTATACGACAACCATGATGGCTTCGGTGATTGTGGGGTTTGCCATTGGGGAACCTCTGTTAGCGATCGCTGATACACTTTGGCTAAACATCGGTGGTAGTGGTGGATTAGGTAAAGAACTTTTGGTCGGTGGTAGTTATGCGATCGCCGGATTCATTTTATTGCTGTTAGCGACTAAAGAAAAACCCCACCACCCCGACACAGAATTTCCTCACGTCTTCTCTGATTTGCGCGATGGTTTCTCTTACCTTAAAGCTAATTCTCGTGTCCGCAATGCTTTACTACAACTGACTATTTTGTTTTCTGTGTTTGCCGCCTTAACTGTTCTCGCTGTGCGGATGGCAGAAATAATTCCTAACTTAAAAGCATCTCAATTTGGCTTTTTACTAGCCTTTGGTGGTATTGGTATGGCCGCTGGGGCGACAATTCTCGGTCAGTTTGGTCAGCGCTTTTCCTACTCCCAACTTAGTCTCTCCGGTTGTTTAGGAATGTCAGTCACTCTCATTGGTCTGTCAATATTCACAACACAACTAGGGATAATTCTGTTGTTAGTAGCTTTGTTGGGTGTGTTTGGGGCGCTAGTTGGTATTCCCATGCAAACCGCTATTCAAACAGAAACTCCTCCAGAAATGCGTGGTAAGGTCTTTGGTCTGCAAAATAATGTGATTAATATTGCCTTAACTCTACCCTTGGCATTAGCTGGCGTAGCAGAAACCTTTATGGGATTACAAGCGGTTTTCTTGGTATTAGCTGTGACTGTGTTTTCAGGAGGTCTATTAACTTTTTATAACTCCCATTAGGAGTGATCAGACTTAAAGGAGATATAATTCAATACATTCTTAGCAATAGCCATTTCCTAAAGAATTGTGCTTTCGTGCTAAACTAAATCCAGCCAAAATCCATCATAGACTTGCTGAGTATCAATTTGATTTTAGCAAGACAAACTCTTTATTAAAATATAGTTATTAACAACTTAATATTTAGAGGTGAAATCCGGCAATTCACTGGTTAAATAATAATAAAGCTTGGCTTATTGACTGGGGTAGGGTGGAGTTTTCTGCAACCCCAACAGCCAAAAATTACCACATGATCAAAGACAAGCAACTAAAAAATTGATTTATCAAACCTGATTTTCTGATAGTTAACAAAGAATGCGTATAGCCTGGATTGGAAAGAAATCACCCTTTTGTGGTAATGTCACCTACAGTCGAGAAGTTACAAATGCCTTGCACCGGGAACACCAAGTTAGTTTTCTCCACTTCGCTCAAGAAGAATCTGGAACTGACAATTGGCCAAATTACCAAGAAGTTTCCCTACCCTTCATTTATAAATCCCAGGTTTACACAATTCCCAGTTTTAAAGCCACGAAGGTATTAACTGATTCGCTACGGGAAATCAAGCCGGATATAGTCCATGCTTCTCTGAGTTTATCTCCCCTGGACTTTGTGCTACCGGAAATCTGCGAACAATTGAATTTGCCTTTGATTGCTACTTTTCACACAGCCTTTGCGGGGAAGGGGGCAAAATTCGTATCGGGAACACAGATGTTAGCTTATCAACTCTATGCACCTTGTTTGGGAAACTACGATCGCGTAATTGTGTTTTCCCAAATTCAGCGCGAGTTATTAGCACGTCTAGGTGTCAAGGAAAAGAAAATTGCTGTGATTCCCAATGGAGTTGATACTGACAAGTTTTCTCCAGGACACTCGACAATCAAAGCGGAGTTCAACGCGGAACGTTTGTTTGTTTATCAAGGTCGCATCGCGCCAGAAAAAAACGTTGAATCTCTTCTCCGGGCTTGGAAGCAATCACACATGAGGACTGGTAGTAAGTTGCTGATGGTGGGTGATGGTCCTTTGAAGTCTTCCTTGGAACCATTTTATGGTTCAGAGTCCGGGATTATCTGGTTGGGATTTGTGGCTGACGAACAGCGCCGCATCGAAATTTTACGGGGCGCAGATGTATTTATTTTGCCTTCGTTGGTGGAGGGGTTGTCTCTGTCTCTGTTAGAAGCAATGTCTTGTGGAATAGCTTGTTTAGCCACAGACGTGGGTGCAGACGGAGAAGTGTTAGAGGCAGGGGCGGGTGTAGTATTGAATACTAGGACAGCGCGATCGCAATTAAGAACCCTTTTACCATTATTCCAAGACCATCCTGAGATAACTACCTTACTGGGGCAAAAAGCCAGACAGCGTGTATTAGACCGCTATACCCTCAGTAAAAATATTACTCAGCTAGAAGAATTATACAAGGAAGTTTTAGCACAGTGGCCTGTACCTCTGAGCCGCAGGGCGTGAAATATCAATCCGCTACGCAAAGCCAAAAAAGAGGAAAGGGCGGAGGGGTGAAGATCCATATATAAATATTAGGGTCTTGAAACCTTTTTGACAGAGAAAACCAAGGAAGGGAGTTAAGCAGAATAGAACCTGTCTCTTATACACAGCT